>NZ_LNDC01000169.1 GCF_001870905.1 Geitlerinema sp. PCC 9228 | reverse complement strand
GTCAATTTTTCGATTTTACGCACCATTGCGATCGATCTTTTCCGAGTTTTAGGTTTCATATCAATTAAAGAAGGTCGTAAATGGTTCTGGAAGCGGTATGAGCTGCTTCCTATTTTGCTAGAATGAAACAGCCCTGCTCACCGAAGGGCGCGAGACTTAAAAAACCGTACTTTCCCGATTTCCGGAAGGTCGATTTGATTCCCTTCGATACAGGTTTCCTTGACTTTGGTGAAAACAAAGGAGCGAAATCGCCCTTTTTTTTCTAAAGCTAGGAAAACCAAATCCCCGTCGATACATGTCCACCCATGTGGTCTCCAAACGTTTGAACTTTTGCTGCCAGACTTGTGATTGGGGGATTTTCGGTTGGGGATGGTCTTTCTTGGCGCAGCTGAACGCCTTGCACTGACTGGTATAGGTAGGACGAGGGACATCGGCAGGAATGATGTACTCGCCTCCTAGACGACAGGCGCTGACAGGTGATTTTCGGGATTGGACCCAATCTTTGCGTTGTCTCACCCCATAATTCCCAACTTGCCGACAGATTTCCAACCACGACTCGATGGCGTAAATCTGGCGGCATGTCGGTTTGAGGCGAGAATTCGTCGCTGAGAGTCAACATGATGGACGAAAAGACGGCGACTAAAGCCGCACGAGTCGCTTTTCCTCCCTGCTGGGAAAGAGGTAGGGCTTTCAAGGTCCCGTCTTTTTTCGTAAAATCCTCAATGACCGTAACAGCCATTGAGGATTTTTCCAAAAAAAACAGCACTTTTCGGTAAAATCTTACCTACGACTGGTTTGGTTGACCCTGGTGGGCTTGCTTTTGCTTGCGGCGGCTGGCAGCGTGAATGGCTCCACGTTCAATGGGGATTCCGGCAATGGGAATCACTTGATACTGACGTTCGGCTTCTAAGCGCTTGAGTTCTTCGTAATCAACCCAATGAATGCAATTAACCGGACAAGTATCAATGGCTTCCTGAATGACTTCTTCCGGATCGCCATCTTGCCGCACTACGCGGGAACGACCGTATTCCGGTTCGATATAGAACGTATTGCGAGCCACATGAGCGCAATGCTTGCAGCCGATACAGGTGATTTCGTCTACATAAACACCTTGTTGCCGCAAAGCGCCACCCAACTCGGGTTCCATTCCCGATCGCTGGCTTTGGTTTCGTAAAGCACCACCGAGTTCTGGCTCCAGACCAGAACGTGTTTCGGTGACTTCGTTGTTATCTGGGGTCATAGAATCAGACATTACGCACTCCAACGCTGCAGAACTAGATGCATGCTGCCATCTTCGTTCTTTTGCTGTTCGGCAACTTGAAATCCTTGCTTGGCAGATTCGCTCACCACTGTGTGGTAGGCATACCGTTGGGTTACTTGGTTGAGGAACCCATTAACCGTCCAAGGTTGTTTCCAGTATTGCAGATCGGCCACGAGTTCGTATTCTTGACCGTTCCAGCAGAAGCCGATGTCGTAGCCGTTGGATTGTTCGATAACCACTTCGGCTTCCCGGGTTTGACCGCCATAACCGCGTACGGGTTGGGGACCGGATTTCCAAGAAATGCCCAACTCTTGCAAAGCGGTTTCTAGGGAGGTAAGGTTACGAATTTGAGTTTTGATATGGCTGAAGTGTGACATAGTTTCCTTTACCTGAAAACGAACAAGTTGACGGACAAAATTATCGAACGGTACGAATACAGCTCAGGGAGGGAGCTGAAAAAAAAGCACACAGAAGATGTGGGGAAGGTGAAAATGGATGTTTCACCTTCCTATAAAGTAAATTACCACTGCGATTGCGTGGCATGGTTTTTCGCTGTTGCCGATTCGCACTGCGGTTCGGCGAAGTATTCGGAGGTGCGTTCTTGAGAAAGAACCCGACCCAACTGTTCTTCAATGGCGGCGGTTACTTCCGCACAGGAAGAACCTTGGATGCCGGTAACTTTCTCCCGAACGCGACCATCTGGATAGATGATAAATTCCAAAGTTTCCATATGGTTTCACCCAGGGTCGAAGAACGGACTCGGTAGTTGGCAAAAAAGAGATGCTATGGCTACCAAGGTAAAGTTGGATTACGTTAATTGTGGCAAACGTATGTGGTACGTTGCATCGCTTAACAAAAATTATAAAAGAGGAGAAAGGGGACTCTAATATCTGATAAGTTTCGCGTAAATCTTGGGAAGCGTCAAGGTTGTTGGCAATTTTTCTCTATTACGGGGATTGACGAAAAACGACAAAAGTCGGTAGATAATGGAAGATCGGGCAAATTAGCAGTTTTTTTTGGAAGTGACAATGAAAATCGATCGGGCTATGCAAACCCAGTCCGCTACCACCAGGACTCACCAAAGCTACTTCCCCATGCGCGTTGGCATTTTGGGGTTTGGCGGATTGGGTCAAGCTGCCAGCCGCCTTTTATCTGGCAAACAGGAAATGCAGTGGGTGGTGGCGGCGGATAAAAGCGGATACGTGTTTGATGCCAACGGGTTGGATGCCGACCGCTGCCATCAAATTTGCCAGCAGTATGGATCTTTGGGATACGATCCGGAGCGCGGCCATTTGAGCGAAAATAGCATTACCACTGCGATCGCGAATGCTGGCAATGTAGATGGCTATTTCCTGGCTTTGCCCAACTTACCAAATACGTTTATGGCTTCGGTGGTGCGTCAGTTCGTAGAAGCTGGTTGGCAAGGGGTTTTGGTAGATGCTCTCAAACGCACCAGTGCCATGGAGCAAATTTTGGCTCTCACAGATGAATTGCGCGATGCAGGGATTACCTACATGACCGGTTGCGGTGCTACCCCAGGGTTGCTTACGGCTGCTGCTTCTGTGGCTGCCCAGAGTTTTGCCGAGATCCACGAAGTGAAAATTACTTTTGGGGTAGGAATTGCTAACTGGGATGCCTATCGCGCCACGATTCGCGAAGATATTGCCCACATGCCTGGCTATGATGTGGAAAAGGCCCATGCCATGAGCGATGAGGAAGTGGTGGCGTTGCTGGAGCAAACGAATGGCATTTTGACCCTGGAAAATATGGAACATGCGGACGATTTGATGCTGGAAATGGCGGGTATTGTATCTCGCGATCGCGTGAGCGTCGGTGGCGTAGTCGATACGCGCAATCCCCAAAAACCTTTGAGTACCAACGTCAAAGTGACCGGTCGCACCTTTGAAGGCAAAATTTCCACCCATACCTTCACCCTAGGCGACGACACCAGTATGGCTGCCAATGTTTGCGGTACGGCTTTCGGTTATCTCAAAGCTGGATACAAACTCTATCGCCAAGGCATGCACGGCGTCTTTACTGCCGCTGAAGTGATGCCTGCATTCGTTCGCTAGCGAGTAACCATAGCTATGGAAATGGCGGGTTGTTGGTCGGTGGAGGAAATTTACGAAAAAGCCTCCATCGGCTAATGACCAGCTATCGTTGGGGGGTTTGTACGATAGATTTTTGTTTATTCGGAATAAGAAGATAGAATCGACGACATGCTTTCCGAGGTTAAATCGGTGGATGCCGAAGAAGCACTTTGAACCACAAATGGCAAATTGGCACCGCGCAATCCTTTCATAATTCTTTCGGGTGTTTCCGGGAATAAAACAAATAAAGGATAGGAGCGTTCCGATTCTTCCCCGTAGATATGTTTGTAGCGTAAAGGCATAATCCATTCGTAGCCTTTATCTAAATACAATTGTGTTTTTCGCCAACGCATGAGCAACTCGGAAAACTCTTCTTGGGGACGATGAATGAAGAGAAAAATGTCGATGCCAGTTTGAATTTTCCATTCCGGATCGCACATTAAAAGCGCCACATCGCAAGGCAAACAAGTCGCTTCCCCGGAACTGATTTTCATACTGTTCATCGTCGTCGAAGCAATTTCATTGCGAACCCGGACAATGGGAAATGGGATAGTAACGACGCTTTCTTTGGGACGCCGCAAGCTGGGAATCATTTCCATGTAGGCGCGGTACTGCCTTAGCAACGCGATCGCGGATAGGGAATTGCTACACTCAGCCAGCAAAGTTTCGTAATTGGTTTTGGAATAAGACATAATTTTGCGTTAAACCCTATAGTTCAGGAAATTTAGAAAAATTTTCCTACAACCAAAATTTCTAGATTTTTTGTCAATTCAAGCGAAAAAATAACAGCTCTTTGAGCCATTTTCGTAGGTAGAAAACAAACCGTCAACCTAAGTTTCAAGAGCCAACTACTGAATGTGTTCAAACATTTTAAACATAGGTAGGTACATCGACAATAGTACCGAAACCACAACGCCACCGACACCAACAATCATAATCGGTTCCATGGCACTGGTTAATCCTTTAACAGCTTGTTCGACCTCATCTTCGTAAAACTCACCAACTTTCATCAGCATTTTATCAAGTTCCCCAGTTTCTTCCCCAATCGCCATCATTTGTACTGCTAGGGGTGGAAAAATATTTTGCTCGTCAATAGCAATACTCATTTCTCCACCTTGCTGTAATTCTTCGCGTACGTTGTTAATGGCATTGGTAATAACTTGGTTCCCTGCCGTATCTGCCACAATCGCCAAGGCGTTTAGAATCGGTACCCCAGAACGAGTTAACGTCCCAAAAATGGTACAAAAACGAGCTACTGCTGTTTTCTGAATTAAATCTCCAAATAGAGGAAGTTTCAGGAAAATACCATCAATGGTGAGCTTGCCGGCTGGCGTTTTGTAATACTGCTTGTACGCAATAAAAGCGACAATTAAAATCCCGACTGTTGTACCAACTTTGACCGGGTCTTGCAAAAATTCGCTAATGGCTAGCATAATCTGGGTAAACTTAGGAAGTTCTACCCCTTGATTTTCAAAAATACCGGCAAAAGTGGGAAGCAAAAATCGGGTCATGCCTAAGAAAGCAGCTATGGCAATGAAAGCAACCGTTTTGGGATAGGAGGTGGCTGAGTTGATTTCGTTTTGCAGTTTAGAATTTTTTTCCATAATAACTGCCAAACGATTGAGGACTTCGTCTAAGACACCACCAACTTCACCAGCTGCCACCATGCTGACAAAAAGGTTATCAAAAACATCGGGATGTTTGCGCATGGCGGTGGATAGTTCGCCGCCTTCTTGTACTTCCGCGTTGATTTGTTCGAGAGATTTTTTTAGTTTGGGATTGGGACATTGCTCGGTTAAAACGGATAAACACCGAATCATGGGGACGCCAGCGCCAAACATGGCAGCAAATTGGCGGGCAAAAATGGCTAGGTCTTTGACCGTTATCGAACTGAGAGCAACATTGACTTTTTCCTCGAATTCTTTGAAGTCAAATCCTTTTTTAGATTTTGTTTTCGTGGCTCTACGAGGCGCTACGTTTTGTACCATGACAAATATCAATTATCTTAATAACTACGAGGATGTCTACGCAAAAATTTTTTAGCTTAGATTGGCAGAGTTTCCTCCTTTTGATTGGAGTGAATTTCAATGAAACAGAGAGGAGCTTCTACCCATTCAAAATTGACCAGGGTAGAAGCTTTGGCTTGTAACTTCACGAACCGACATGTATACGCTAGGCAACCCATCTACAAGACTGTTGGGTTGTTTTTTTATTTTTTCTTGGCTTTGGCTTTGCTGTCGCTTTTGGGTTGGGCATCAATGAGACGTTGCAGCTCGTCTGGGTTGGCCGTTTTTGCCATCGCTTCTTCGTAAGTGACTTTCCCGTCTAGATAAAGCCGATGCATGGACATTTCCATGGTTTGCATACCCACTTTGGCACCCATTTGAATGGTGGAATAAATTTGTGTAGTTTTTCCTTCCCGAATTAAGTTCCCCACTGCTGGAGTATTTAATAAAATTTCGTGGGCAGCGCAACGTCCCCCGCCAATTTTCTTCGCCAGGTTTTGGCTGCAAATGCCTACCAACGAACCCGATAGCTGGGCGCGAATTTGGGGCTGTTGTTCTGGGGGAAAAACGTCCAAAAGGCGGTCTACCGTACCGGCAGCTGAGTTGGTGTGCAACGTACCAATCACCAAGTGACCGGTTTCTGCCGCTGATACCGCTAAACTGATGGTTTCTAAGTCGCGCATTTCCCCAATCAGAATGATATCGGGGTCTTGCCGCAAAGCACCTTTCAGGGCATTGGCAAATGTTTTGGTATCTTCCCCTCTTTGTCTTTGATGAAACAAAGATTTCATGTTGGGGAAAACAAATTCAATGGGATCTTCGATGGTTAAGATATGTTCGGAACGGGTGCGATTGACATAATCTAGCAATGCTGCCATGGTCGTTGTTTTGCCAGAACCCGTTTGTCCGGTAATTAACAACATGCCCCGGGGTCTTTCTGCCATATTTAAAAGCACTTGTGGCAGTCCCAACTTTTCAAAACTGGGAATTTTCGACCCCAATGCTCGCAAACAAGCCGCATAGCAGCCGCGTTCCCGATAGACGTTTACCCGAAAGCGAGACAACCCTTTGACGCCGTAAGCACAGTCTAGCTCCCAGTTTTGTTCCAGCTCTTTGCGCTGGCTGTTGTTGAGCATGCTAAAAATTAATTTTTGGCAATGTTCGGGAGAGAGAGTCTCACCAAATTGAGGTTGGGTGGTCAGCTGACCGCTAATGCGAAAGTAAATGGGAGCGCCAGCTTGAATGTGCATGTCGGAGCCACCCTGCTCGATCAAAGATTCCATTACGTCTTCAATCATGTAATCCATAAACCAATTTCCCCCGCTAGGCAAATTACTAAGTGTTGGACTGGTGTAGGGGAAGAAGGGAAATTCCCCTGAAGTTAATGGTTAGTTTTCCCATTCCCACGAGAAAATTCAACACAAACACAACGTTCTTTAATCTTGGAAACGCGGTGTCAGACAGTAGGGACAATCCAGCCATTCCGGTTGTAACTGAGCTTGACAGGTTTTGCAGGTTAAGGAACTCTTGCGTTTGGCTTTCATTTCCGATTCCAAACCAGTATCGGTGAAGGTTACCCGTTCCACTTCTTCAAAAGTGGTGTAGCCCTCCCGCACTAGATTTAAGCTGTAGGAGAGCAGGGTTTTCATACCTTCTTCCACAGCGGTTTCTTTGATGAGGGAGGTGGGGGCCCCTTCATTGATGAGGTTGGAGATTTTTTCGGAGTTGCTGAGAAATTCGTAAACGCCGACACGGCCTTTATAACCGCCTCCGTTGCATTTGGGGCAAAGTTGGTTTTGCTCCCGTAAAGCCTGTCGTTCTTCGGGGGGAATGGTGTTGGCTTTGTAGAAGGTGGCTTCGGTTTCTTGGGAAGCCGACAGACCGTAGCGGGCCAGTTCTTCTGGGGAGGGATGGTAGGGAATGCGACATTCGCTGCAAACCCGCCGCATCAGACGCTGTGCTAGGACACCGAGCAAGGCACCAGAAATCATGAAGGGTTCGACCCCCATTTCGTCCAAACGCGCGATCGCGCCAGAGGCGTCGTTGGTGTGCAGGGTAGTCAACACCAAGTGACCGGTGAGGGCAGCTTCAATGGCGGTTTTGGCGGTTTCCTTGTCCCGGGTCTCACCCACTAGGATGATATCCGGGTCTTGCCGCAAGAAAGCCCGCAATACGTTGGCAAAGGTAAGGTCTTTTTCCCGAATGACCTGGACCTGGGTAATCCCAGGTAGGGCGTATTCAATGGGGTCTTCCGCGGTGGAAATATTGACTCCCGGTTCGTTGCGCTCTGCCAGTATGGAATACAGGGTGGTCGATTTCCCAGATCCGGTGGGTCCGGTTACCAGAATCATGCCAAAGGGACGGTTGGCAGTTTCCCGGACGTTGCTGAGGGTCTCGGGATCGGTGATCAGTTTGTCCAAGCCGAGTTGGGTGGAGGAGTTGTCCAAAATCCGCAGGACAATTTTTTCCCCGTAGCGGCTGGGCAAACAGTTGACCCGGAAGTCCACCGTCCGTCCTTGGAAGGTGCGGCGAATCCGTCCATCCTGTGCTTGCCGCCTTTCCGCAATATCCATATCGGAGATAATTTTGAAGCGGGAGGTTAAGGCGGGCACAATTTTTTTGGGGAATTCCGCCACTTTTTGTAGCACGCCATCTTTGCGCATGCGTACTTGCAAAAATTCTTCTTGGGGTTCGATGTGAATATCAGACATGCCCTCTTTGAGGGCTTTGGCAAGGATTTGGTTAACGGTTTTAATAATGGGTGCCGTATCGGCTTCCGATAGGGCTTGCTCCAGATCGACCTCAGAACCCCCTTCGTCCGGTGCTTCTGCCAGCTCTACCTCTTCAAAGGCATCGGGGTTGAGCTCCAGGTCCATGGTGGGTTTTTTGGCTTCCTCCTGCTTTTTCACCTGCTCGTCGAGCAGGGATTGCATGAGGTTTTGATAGTCTTCTTGGGCGATCGCGCGTCGGGTAAATCCCATACCAACAGAACGTAGGGTTTGTCGCAGCTTGTCCTGGGCTTCTAAGTTGTCGGGATCGACCATGGCAACGCACAGACGCGGCGAAGAACTGCCTTCCCCTTCAACATGTAACGGGAGTAGCTGGTAGTTGCGACACACATCCAGGGGGAGGTATTTATGAACCAGTTCGCCCACGCTCTCGGAAGTGATATCTTCGTTAATTTCCGGATCGCAAGCCTCCACCCCGTAAACAATTTTCAGCTCAAATAGCTGTTGCTTGCGATACTGACGCAGCAGTTCCGGGGGGAGGGGCTTGCCGGTGATATCTTTGAGGATTTCTACAAGGGGCTTGCCGGTCTTACGACTTTTGGTCAGGGCCTCTTGCATTTGTTCGGTGTTGACGTAACCGGCTTCGATCAGTCGGTTGCCGAAAGGAGAAAAATTGGAGACTTTGACCAGCGCACGTCGCTGTGGTGTGAAGTTACTCATAGCGAGTCAAAAATATATTCTGTGATTCGGTTGTACCTTTGGCTAGCAAACAAGCAGCTTCCAGGTATGCGGATAATCCCAAGCTACACCAGCGATCGCGAACTGCAAGCCACCGGTATCCAGACATCAGAGTCCGAAGACGGCGATGGTTGAAATTACGGTTACACAAAAACCGCGACGGTCGATGGTGAGCTAGCGGTAACCAATCGCTCGTTGGCGGGGAAACCCCGTAGGCACCCACCCCTTCGGTTCTGTGGTGAGTTCCCCCTCAAGATTGAGGGTACCCAGGTGCAACAGCTCGATCTCAGGAAAAACCGCCTACGATCGATCTTAGAGGGGATTTCCCTTAGGTAGCTGCTACCAATTGCTCCCAAACGTAGAGTAACTTAAGGAAAATGTTCCTGCCTGCTCCAGGTTCGCATCCCCAAGGCCACCACCTCCGCTTTCGGTCATCTCAGCAAAGTTTGTGGTAAACTAACCAATGCAAGGAAATTCCCATTTTTCCGACCACACCAGAAGCCAATTTTCCCCATCCAGGTAGAAAAATCTATCTGAGGGATTTGGAGAAAAACGCTGGTGTAGCTATCCTTTACCTGTATGCTAGAGAAATTTCTCTTTGTTGTTGGGCGGCTACGATCGGGTCGCGCGCACCCACTTCATACTGGCCACCAACGAGACCAGCGGCGGTTCGACCTCGCTTGCTACCAGCAGTAGCAAGACCGCTAGCGGCCCGTTGGGGAAATTCAACCAGCCCCAAGTGGGCAAAACCAAAAAAACGACCAAAATCAGCCAGAGATTTTGTTAGGTTGGCAGTACCATTATAACTAGGACTGATGTCAATGATTGAGGAAGACAAGCAGCGCCAGACAAACCAACCAGAAAATCAAACCAATACGCCAGAGAGCCAACAGGAGTATGGGGCTGCTTCCCCCCAATCTTCCGAAAGCGAGCCAGCAACTACTAACCACCAAGATGGCATGGTCGCTGCGGAAGCGGAAGCAGCAGCGGCTTCGGCACGCTCCGATGCCTCCCAAGAGGGAGGGGCCTCCGAAGAGGCCATGGCAGCTGGCGAAGGCCAAGCAGAAGCCAAAGATCTGGAACAACAGCTAGCCAACAGCCAACAGGAAAACAACGCTTTGAAAGGGGAAATTAACCACCTGAAAACCCAACTAGAGGAAACCAAGGCGCAATATGCACGGCTAGCAGCGGATTTTGAAAACTTCCGCAAGCGCACGCAAAAAGAAAAAGAAGACCAAGAACTGCAGGTCAAGTGTGCCACCATTAAAGATTTGCTGCCGGTGGTAGACAACTTCGAGCGTGCCCGCGCCCATATCAAACCCCAAACCGACGGGGAAATGAACATTCACAAGAGCTATCAAGGGGTGTACAAGCAATTGGTCGATTGCCTCAAACAGCTTGGGGTGACTCCCATGCGTCCAGAGGGGCAGGAGTTCGACCCGAACTATCACGAAGCTATGATGCAGGAGCCCAGCAGCGAATATCCTGAAGGTACTGTGATTGAGGAATTCATGCGCGGTTACATGCTCGACGATCGCATTTTGCGCCACGCTATGGTGAAAGTGGCGGCAGCCCCCGAACCAGAAGCAGACACTTCCCAACCGTCAGACTCGTCCGAAACCAGCGACGAATCCGAGTAGGGCAAATGCTGGTAGGTGGTGCTACTGCCAGCTGGCCGGTTCGTTCGCTTTGCAGACCAACCAGCCCACCCGAACATCAAAAGCAAAAACAGCCAGAAGCTGGGCAAAGGTAGTATGGGAAAAGTTATTGGCATCGATTTAGGAACCACCAACTGCTGCGTGGCAGTTTTAGAAGGGGGTCAGCCGGCGGTGCTGACCAACGCCGAAGGGGAACGAACCACCCCGAGCATGGTAGGATTTGGCAAATCCGGCGAACGTCTGGTAGGGGAACTGGCCAAACGACAGGCGGTAACCAACGCTGAAAATACCATTTACAGCATCAAGCGGTTCATCGGCCGTCGCTGGCAAGACACGCAAACCGAACGGCAACGGGTTCCCTACACTTGCGTGAAAGGCAAAGACGACATGGTAGCGGTCAAAATCGGCGATCGCGTCTATACAGCCCAAGAAATCTCCGCCATTCTCCTGCAAAAACTCAAACAGGATGCCCAAGACTACCTAGGAGAAAAGGTCACCCAAGCCGTGATTACGGTGCCTGCCTACTTCACCGATGCCCAGCGACAGGCCACCAAAGATGCCGGTACCATTGCCGGGCTGGAAGTATTGCGAATTATTAACGAACCCACCGCCGCTGCCCTAGCCTATGGTCTAGACAAGCAAGACCAAAATCAAAAAATCTTGGTCTACGACCTGGGGGGTGGCACCTTTGATGTGTCTATCTTGCAGCTAGGAGATGGGGTATTTGAAGTCAAATCCACCGCCGGCAACAACCACCTAGGAGGCGATGACTTCGACAACAAAATTGTCAATTGGGTTTTAGAAAACTTTCGCGCCAACGAAGGCATCGACCTATCCGTGGATAAAATTGCCCTGCAAAGGATTCGCGAAGCAGCCGAGAAAGCCAAAATCGAACTATCGGCAGCTGCCAGAACCAGCATTAACATTCCCTTTATCACTGCCACCGAAACCGGACCCAAGCATCTGGAAATGGAGCTGAGCCGAACCGAATTTGAATCGCTCATTTCCGAGTTGGTAGAAGCCACCATCGAACCGGTCAACCAAGCCCTCGAAGACAGCCAGCTGCAACCAAGCGATCTCGATCAAATTATTATGGTGGGCGGTTCCACGCGGATTCCCGCCGTACAACAAGCCATTGAAAATTATTTCGGCAACCAAACCATCAACCGCACCGTCAACCCCGACGAAGCTATAGCCGTAGGCGCTGCCATCCAAGCCGGCGTTTTGGGGGGCGAAGTGCAAGACGTGCTGCTGTTAGATGTAATTCCCCTATCGCTGGGGTTGGAAACCCTGGGAGGGATTTTTACCAAAGTTATCGAACGCAACACCACCATTCCTACCAGCAAAGTACAAACTTTCTCCACAGCCACCGATGGTCAAACCTCGGTGGAAATTCATGTCTTGCAAGGGGAACGGGCGATGGTGAAAGATAACAAAACCCTGGGTCGGTTTTTGTTGGAAGGGATTCCCCCTGCCCCGCGGGGCATGCCGCAAATTGAAGTGAGCTTTGATATTGATGCCAACGGCATTTTAAACGTTTCTGCCGTCGATAAAGGAACCGGACGAGCGCAAAGCATTAAGATTGAAAATACAGGGGGCCTCAGCGAAGAGGAAATCCAACGCCTACAGGAAGAAGCCGAAGCCTATGCCGAAGAAGACGAACAGCTGCGGCAAATTGCGGCTTTAAAAAACCAAGCAAATATTTTATTGTATAACTACGAATCTACCCTGAAAAATAATGCCGAACTAATTAGCGAGGAGCTCAAAGCCGACGTACAACAAAAAGCCGAAGCTCTGCAAGCAGCGATCGCGAGGGAAAACAACCAGTTAGAAGAAATGCAGCAAGCCTTGGAAACCTTTAAAGAAGGGCTGCTATCCATTGGTTCTTCCGTCTATTCGCCAGAAGAAACGCCACCTGAGGGAGAGTCGGCCGCCGACAAATCGGAAGCCACCTCCAGCCAGGAAAATAGCTAAAAATAGCGAAAACCGGAAGCGATCGCTAGCTGGCTAATCGTCAATGCAAGGAGCAACCAAAGTAGGTTAGAATCAACTTTGACGAACCAACTTTCAGTTGCTAGTCTAAGGGCCCCTCCTTCCCACTTTCTGTGTCGTTATTGTATTTTTTCCGTACCACCAAATAGCGCTTTATGGCTCGCGATTATTACCAAACCCTAGGCATCTCCTCCGATGCCAGTCAAGAAGAAATCAAACGTGCTTACCGCCGCCTAGCCCGCAAGTACCACCCGGACGTAAATCGGGAGGAAGGAGCCGAAGAACGTTTTAAAGAAATCAACCGAGCCTACGAAGTTCTCTCCGACCCGCAAATGCGCCAACGCTACGATAACTTTGGCGAAGCCGGCGTATCCGGTGCCGGAGCTGGTGGGGGAGCTGGTGCTGCTGGCTTCCAAGACTTCGGAGACTTCGGTGGATTTGCCGATATTTTCGAGCAGTTCTTTGGCGGTTTTGCTGGTACGGGAGCGGAACGTCGCCGACGCAGCGGTCCCGTACGCGGTGACGATCTCCGGTTGGACTTAAAACTCGATTTCCGAGAAGCAATTTTTGGTGGTGAAAAAGACATCAAGATTACGCACCTAGAAACCTGCGAAACCTGCGAAGGCTCGGGTGCCAAGCCAGGAACTCGTCCAACCACCTGCGCCACCTGTGGCGGTACGGGGCAAGTACGCCGTTCCACCAGAACGCCTTTTGGTAGTTTTACCCAAGTATCCGTCTGCCCCACCTGCGAAGGCAGCGGTCAAACCATCGCCGATAAATGCGATTCCTGCGGCGGTCGCGGCGTCAAGCAACAAAGCAAAACCCTGCAGGTCAACATTCCCGCTGGTGTTGATAGCGGCAATCGCCTGCGGATTGGCAACGAAGGAGATGCCGGGCAGCGAGGCGGTCCGCCGGGGGATCTGTACGTATACCTCTTTGTTGAGGAAGACGCGGAATTCAAGCGCGATGGCATTAATATTTACTCGGAAATTCAAATTAGCTACCTAGAAGCCATTTTAGGCTGCCGCATAGAAGTGAACACCGTAGACGGTCCGGAAGAGCTGACCATTCCCCCAGGAACCCAACCCGATGCCGAACTGACTCTGGAAGGTAAAGGCGTTCCCAAACTAGGAAATCCCACCCTCCGCGGCGATCATATTTTGAAAGTGAAAGTAACCATCCCCCAAAAACTAAATGCAGAAGAGAGAGAATTGCTGGAAAAACTGGCAGAAATCCGCAGCGAAAACGAAATCCGTGGCGAAAAAGGTGGCTTTGGTAAATTTATTGAATGGTTGAAACGATGACGCAGTCTCAATCTCAAGCAGCCGATGCCTGTATTGATTTGCGGGGGACGCCCTGCCCCCTCAATTTCGTACGCACCAAAATGCGCCTGGAAAAATTGGAACCAGGGAGCTTACTCGAAGTTTGGCTAGATCCGGGAGAACCCATCGAACAGGTGCCAGAAAGCTTAACCATGGAAGGCTACAGCGTCGAACGCATCGAACAACGCGACGATAGCTTCTACGCCCTTCAAGTACGACGTGCCGCGCCAACGTCGTGAAGCGATAGCATGACCCAAACCCATCCTCACGCCAGCAACACCGTTCGAGGAACCGTTCTCGCCATCCAGGCGAACTTTTATCGCGTACAGCTGCATCCAGAAACCCTCCCCACCGATGGTCTCGATGCGCTCCAGCAACCCCTCCTGTGTACTCGCCGCGATCGCTTGAAAAAAATTGGCGTCAAAGTCATGGTCGGCGATCGCGTAGCCGTGGAAAAAATCGACAGTCGTAACGCCACCGCCACCATCAGCGATGTCTTCGAGCGCCGCAACCAACTCGACCGACCGCCAGTCGCCAACGCCGATCGCATTTTGTTGGTCTTCTCCCTCGCCGAACCCGAACCCGATCCCTACCAACTTAGCCGCTTTCTAGTCAAAGGAGAAAGCACCGGCTTGCCAGTCTTGGTTGCCCTCAACAAAGCCGACCTAGCTTCCCCATCGCTGCAACAAGAGTGGGAGCAACGGTTGGGCTATTGGGGATACGCAGCGTCAGCCGTGAGCGTGCAACAAAACTGCGGCATCCAAGAACTCAGCCAGCATTTAAAAGACCGAATTACCATCATTGCCGGCCCCTCCGGCGTGGGCAAATCCAGCCTCATCCATCGCCTCATCCCCCAAGCCAAGGTACGCATCGCTGCCGTGAGTGGCAAAATCGCCAAAGGACGGCATACCACCCGCCATGTAGAACTTTTCCAACTTCCCCAAGGAGGATTGCTCGCCGATACACCCGGATTCAACCAACCGGATATTACCTGCGACCCCAAAGACCTCCCCCAATACTTCCCCGAAATTCGCGATCGCTTAGCCACCGCCAGCTGTCAGTTTGACGATTGCTGGCACCGACAGGAACCCAACTGCGCCGTTCGCGGGGATTGGGAACGATACGAACACTACCTGGATATGCTGGCAGAAGCCGAATCCGCCGCCATTGCCAGCCACCATACCCGTACCCAAGAATCCAGCCTCAAACAAAAAACCAAATCCGACCATCGCCTCAACTACGAACCCAAACTAGAAGCCAAAAAATACCGCCGCCGTTCCCGCCGCAGCCAGCAACAAGAACTGCAAGAAGTCTGCGAATCCCTCAACGATCCCTGCGAATCCCTCAGCGACCTCTCGCAAACCTACTAGAACAACACCGCTGCTTCCTGACCTTTCCTGTGGGGATACGAAGAAACAACCAGAACCCATTTTCCCCCATCCCAAAACTGGGGATTTACGCTTGGTGGAGGGCATCGTGAGCGAATACCAGCACACCGAAAGTGCCATTGAAAGTCACAACCAGACCGTTTACCAGCGCCTGCAACTTGCCCTAAACTTAAGGTTGCGCCGCCAACTTTTTATCGCCGTGTGCGACGACCCCCAACAACAACATATTTTCGCAGCACGCTTGCATGCCGAGCTCAACCAGCAACCTCTCGCTTTTGCTGTCGGCGGCCCTGACAACAGTAACCACGCAACCAACGGCACTTCTACTTCACCCACCGCCAGTCATTTTCCCACACAACCGCCCTATCCCCACTGGGTAAGCTTGAAGTTAAACCTCAAACGCCCTTGCCCCATCGCTCAAATCGAACGCTGGTTGCGCAAACATCCCCCGCCAGCCCTTCCCGCACCGGGATTTCAAGTTTTGGGAATAGAACAGCTCACTCGCCAACCAGCCACGCGACAGTGGCGTTTCCTGGAAAGCATCCGCCAGTTGAATTTAGGGCGCTTGCCAGCAGAAGCCAGCGTCTTGCTTTGGTTGTCTCCCCCTTGGTTTCGCACCCTTGGGGGTATTGAGGAATTTTGGCACGCCTGTACGGGAATCTTCGAGTTTAACAGCCATCCCCCCAGCGATCGCGACTTCGAGTTCGTCGAGGAAAAGCAACCATCCTCACCCACCGACCTAGCCGAAAAAATCGAAATCTTATTTCCCCAATCCCCGAATCCATCTCCTACCACTACCACCTCCCCCTTAAAAAACGTTCCCACCCAACTGTTAGAACAGGTCAAATCCGTCGCCCCAGAATCAGTCCTCGCCTTACTCCCCACCGACCTACAAACCGCCATTTCCCAATACGAACCCCTCCAGTATCTCTACGAAATCAACCAACTTCACGAAAGCGGTGCCACAGGAGCCGAAAAAGCCCATGCCTACTTAAAAGTCGGCGACTTTTACCGCAGCCATCTAGAAAACTCAGACCCCTCTGCTGCCCCATACACCGAAATCGTACTGCTGGCCTACACCCAAGCTTGGACGTTGCTTCCTAGTTACGCACCGCGCTACTGGGTTCTCGCCAATGACATCGGTACTCTCTACTGGAGGCTGGCACGTACCACCACTGCTAGGGAAACCAAAATCGCCTACCTCCAACAGGCAGTTAATTTTTTCACCACAGCCACCACCATCATCCCAACCACCGAATCCTCCGATACCTGGTACATGGTACAAAGCAACTTGGGGGCCATCTACGGGGAGTTGGGACAAACTTGCCAAAGTGCCGAATACTGGCAGCAAGCCATTGATGCCTACGAACAAGCCCAGCAAGTTGGTCTTCTTGCCGCAGGCACAGACAGCGAAGATGCCCAGAAACAGCAAGCGCGCCTGCAATGGGCAACGACGCAAAATAATTTGGGTACTGCCTACTGGCATTTTGCTCAGTATCGCGATCCGGTTGATTGCCTGTGCCAAGCGATCGCAGCTTACCAACAGGCATTGCAGGTCTATACTCCCGACACCGAACCCCTGCACTATGCCATGCTGCAAAACAATCTCGGCACGGCTTACTGGAACCTTGCCCAATACGAAAAGCCAGAAGACAATCTGCTGCTAGCAGTCAGCGCCTATCGCCGAGCGCTCAACCACCGCACCCGGGATACAGTTCCCCACCAATGCGCCGCCACGCAAAACAATCTCGGCACGGCTTACTGGCATTTAGCCTATCGGGAAAGCTCCCATACCCTCTCTGTTGCAGAATACTGGCAGCAAGCGATCGCGGCTTACGAAGCCACCCTAGAACTGACCTCCCAACTGGCCGATGGCGTTCCCCTCTCCTTTGATATTTTGGCAACCCACAATAATTTAGCTTTGGCGTACTACCAACTACAGGGTTCTACCCACACCCACCTATCTACCGAAACCCAGCAAAATTACTTGCAAAAAGCCTTGTACCACCACCTCCAGGCTTGGCAGGGATACGCGCAGCAACCCGAATTGCGTGCCAGTACCTTCCGATTTTTATTGCAAACTATTCGCGCCTGCCACGAACAATTTGGCGTCGAAGGGCAAAACCAGGCACTCTCGCAAGTCCCTCCCCAGCTGCTACCGGAGATTTTAGCCAATTTGTAGGCACTACCAGATAAAAGGAATGAGTTGCTTGCTCCTTTTCTGGTATTCGAGATAATCTTCGTATTTTTCTTGCAGGGCACGTTCCCTCATTTGTATGCGCTGCCCGTATAAGAGCGCCACCGCTGCCGGTACGAGATAAGCCCACAGGGAACCGGCAATGACGCTAAAGCTCAAGTAGCGCAGCAAATCTCCCAAATAGTTAATGTGGCGGGCTAAGCGCCAAATACCATTGCTGACCAAACCCACACCTTGTTGCTTGGCGGTGAGTTTTTGCACGTCGGCACTGGTGTTGATAAGACTGCCAAAATAGTACAGGGGCAAACCCACAGCGATCGCAGTTAGGGAAATAGGCTCGGGATTGGTAAAGGCAAGAAAGCCAGGCAGGGTATAAAAAATTCCCACAAACAGAAGTACGAACAAAAAGCCTAAGGTATTGATGGGTTCGCCAAAGATGACGCGCCGCCTTTCGGGATAAATCCACTGCTCTAGCAACCACCAAACGCAATATCCTACATGCAGGCACAGATAAATCACTTGACGTACCCCGGCAATGCCAAACGCGATCGCAAAGCCACCTAACAGAAAAATGGTAATTATCTTGGCCAGGTTAATGGCTTGCAGTTGCGTGAATTGGGAAGACTGAGTTGCAGGCGTTTGCACGGCTCGAAGCACTCCAAAAACAACAGAAAAAGCGAAATATTTGTTCGCATTCTAGCGAGGACGTGGGGGGATTTCCACTAGCCATGAAGGTATTGATATTTCTTCTCAATAGATTTTGGCTCGGAAATCGCCCCGATGGGAAAGTGAAATTTTTTTAGCGACTGGGGATTGATTTTCGAGGGGATTTGACTTATTATGTTATGCGTGGTTGTGGTATGTTTGATTTGAAAAAATCGTCTATTCCCATTATCTAAAAATGCCTATTAATAAAATACCATATCTACTGAAGATAGTAGCAGAAAAATTTCACTTTTTTCTTTGATTTCTTCAAAACCAAGCCGGAGTCTTACCACGAGGGAAAAACGCAATTTGTTGGGTCGTGGCTCGCGTGGCTGGTGATTGTTGAAACTAGCAAACAACTCCCGAGCAACCAGCCACCGAAGAATTTGCCCCTGTTAGGAATTGTTGCTTTGCAGATTGGTTTGGGACCGTTGTTGGATTTGCGAGAGGGTTAACGCAGCGCTAAAACTCAATCCATGCTGTGGGTAGAGTTCGCTTCCTCCCTGTTCCCGGTCCACCAAAGCCAAAACGTGGCTCACCCGATAGCCAGCATCTCGCAGTCGTTGTGCTGCTTTTAAAGCCGAACTCCCCGTCGTCACCACATCTTCCAGCACCACGACCGAACTGCCGGTTTCTAGGGAAGGTCCTTCAATATAAGCTTGCGTACCGTGACCTTTGGGTTCTTTACGTACAATTAAACCCGGAATAGGTTGGTTTTCCAAAGCAGAAATAACACTAACGCTGCTCACCAAGGGATCGGCACCCAACGTTAAACCAGCCACAGCTTGCGTTTGCGGGGGGAGCATGGAGAATAACAACCGTCCGACCACCAAAGCTCCCACCGGATGCAGGGTGACTTGCTTGCCATTAATATAGTAGGAACTGCGCTGTCCCGAAGAGAGGGTAAAATCGCCTTCTTGGTAGGCAAGCTGGCAAAATAAATCCAGCAGTTGGGCTTGTAGTTGTTCCTGGTTTGCTGTTGCGAGATGTTGGAGCAATTGGCTGGCTCCTTGGTAGGTGGGTGCATTCATTGCTATAAAAGAAGGGACGACCATCGAACAATATGCTACTAGAAGTTTTCCCAGTTGCACATGGAAAGGTTCTAGGAAGGTCGTTTTGAGATGCAATTTTGGAGATTACGTAGAATGAGCACCTCCGCAAATGGGAAACAGCGATCGCTGGGTTGGTTAAAAAATGTAGCAGCGATCGCAGCAGTAGTTACCACCGGCGTAGGCACAATCGCTCCGATCCCAAGCGCCCAAGCTGACGACGAGTTGCAAACCCTAGAAGAAGCTTTTATGGACGCTTTCTACGAAAACGACAAAAACTTCTACCGCAACCGCAGCGTATTTCGGCAAGTGCAAAACCTATTTTTCACCTACCCCGAGAACGAAATCGCCGCAGACGGTCAAGCCATACACGAACTGTATATGGATGCCATGAGGCAGCAAACCTCCAGCGACCCTACCATTCGGACGCCAGACTTGTACAATCCCTTCGACCGCTCTTTGCTGTCGGACCCCGATTTACAAGGCGTCAATGCTCCTTCCCAAAATCAATTGATCTGGCGGGACCCCGCTCGGTAAAGAATTTGGTAGCTAGGCGAAAATCCAGGGTGCAGGAGTTGAACCTGCCTGAGGCGAATTATGAGTTCGCTGCCTAAACCGCTCGGCCAACCCTGGTCCAGTATTATTTTACCGCAAAAAGGTTTTGCTTTTCCAGAGTCACAAACAGGAAAATTTTTTCCTGCACCCATCACCAGCCACGAAATCAAAAGACTATGAAAATCCATCCTACAGTTGTGCTAACCTTTCTTTTGCTAGCGGTCATGGCAGCAGCTGGAACAGCCAGTGCCAATTGGGGCTTAAAAATCGGTCGAGAAGCGTTAAAAGGCGTTACCCAACCAGATGCTCGTCCGACCAATAGTTTGCCAGGCAATTCCCTAAAAGAACGTTCGCCGGGATCTGTGGTTTTCTTGGAAGAATCGGAAATTATCAAGCAGGTGGAAAAACAAACCCAAGCCGATGCCGGCAGCGCCGATTGATATCCATTAGCATGTACTTTGCAGTTCGCACCCTTTGGCATGAGCGACCCTCACCCACGCGATAAGAAACCAGATCCCGTTCGCTGGGGAACTGCCTCTTTCATGTTACGCATGGCGGTTCCCGCAGTGGTGGTGGTGGCTGCGGTTGGGGGAGGTGCCTCTCCCGATAGCGCCACGCCTCTAGGACAAACCGATGTTTTGTGGCGGGTTCTATCCGTCATTTTGTTAATTGCCCTCAATGCCTTTTTTGTAGCGGCAGAATTTTCCATTGTTTCGGTGCGGCGATCGCGCATCCAGCAGTTAGTGAAAGCTGGCGACGTCCGTGCCAAAACCGTTCAGGATTTGCAGCGGACCATCGACCGACTGCTCTCCACCACCCAACTGGGCATTACCCTGTCGAGTTTGGCTTTGGGATGGATTGGCGAACGGACAGTGGCGGTTTTGGTGGCGCGCGGTTTGATGGAATTTCCGCTGCCGGATACCACCAGCCACGTACTTGCCCATTCCCTGTCGATTCCCATTGGGTTTTTTTTGGTAGCTTACCTGCAAATCGTTTTGGGGGAATTGTGTCCCAAATCAGTGGCCATGCTTTACGCCGAGCAGCTGGCGAAGGTTTTGGGACCCCCCAGTTTAGCGATCGCGCGCTTTTTCAATCCGTTTATTTGGGTTCTCAACCAATCCACCCGCCTGTTGCTGCGCCTACTGGGGATTCGCTATACAGGTGGGGGATGGCACAACCGAGTGACTCCCGAAGAGCTGCAGCTGATTATTGCCACCGAACGAGAGTCCACTGGTCTGGAAGCTGAAGAACGGGAACTGCTCAGCAATGTGTTTAAATTCAGCGATGTTTCGGCGGCAGAAGTGATGGTGCCGCGCACCAATATTATTGCCCTTCCCTGCCAAGCCACCGTGCAGCAATTGTTGCAAGAAGTTGCTGTTTCCGGTCATTCGCGCTATCCAGCCATTGGCGATTCCCTTGACGACGTACGCGGGATTATTGATTTTAAAGAACTGGCAGCTCCCCTGGCGGAGGGGACTTTAGATTTATCCTGCCCCATTGAAAGTTGGATGAAACCAGCACGTTTTGTGCCGGAGTATACTTATCTTAGCGAGCTGTTGCCTTTAATGCAGCGTTTGCGCACCACCTATCCCTCCCACGGCGATCGCCGCCGTACCCATCAAGAAATGGCCATTGTGGTGGATGAATTTGGAGGAACTGCTGGTTTGCTCACCATTGACGATTTGGTGGCGCAAATTATTGGTGGCTCTGATGTGGATAGTAACGAATCCTCCCAAGTACGGATTTTAGACGAGCAGACGTTTTTGGTGCAGGCACAAACCAATCTTGAAGATGTTAACGAAATTTTAAATCTGGATTTTCCGCTGACAGATGAGTACCAAACCTTAGGTGGTTTTACAATCTATCAGTTGCAAAAAATCCCCGCCATCGGCGATACCCTCTGCTATAAAAATTTACAGCTGCGGGTTGTTTCTGCAGAAGGACCGCGCTTGCAAGAAATTGAAATTCAGCGGCTAGAACCACCCCCCAACGAGGAGGTCGATGAGGGGGCAGATTTGTTATCCCAAACCGAAACGGAAGAACCATCGGAATCCCCCCTGGATGTGGATGCTTCCCCCTTGAGTGGAGATAGTTCCGCCGCGGAGAACAACACAACTTCAGAAAAAAATGAAAAAGGCGATCGCATATAGGGGGCAATGCCCCCCAATCCTCCAAAAGGAGCTATGAAATTGGAATTGTTTCTAAAATCGTTTGCCTTTTAACCAATGGTGTATGTCATTTTTTTCTGCTTGTGTTAAAACTCGATCGAGGCGTCTTATTGCACTCGATTAGGGAAAAAAGATTCTCCCGGTTCCATACCCACCTATTCCAGTGGCACCAATGGATTCTGCCGACACTCAAGCCCCTACCGCGCTGGGTTGGCAGCTCTGTATCTCCAGGCATCATAACCGTAGGTTTTTGAGACACTTGCGATCGCTTGGTTGGGAGGAAAGAAGTTCTCCCAACGGCTGCCCCCATCGTCGCAGTCAGCACCCCCGGCTGAAGCACTGGGGCTTCCTGCCTCCAGCTTCAGGCAGCTGACCAGCCCTTCGCCCTTTGGGACTACGTTTTTAGCGTCATGGCACCTACAAATGCTTTCGGTGTTGGTTGCCCTACCGTTAACGGTTAAACGCCCTACCAGGAGTCAGGCCGTGCCGTTAGCTCCACCAGCCCAAAAAACATGGGCGAGGAAAACATGACCCTGTGCCGGGCAGGCGATTCCGGCTAGAACACTGAAAGAGCGGAAACTGCACCTCTTTCCGGTGGAGAAGGCGACTAAAGTCACCGTTCGTTTTTCCTCCCGGCGCTAAAGCGACAGGGCTTGCAAACGTATCGAAGATTTTCCGTGAGGCTCTGGAATCTCAGGGATTGGGGTAAGCCCAGAAACACCGTACTAACTGGCTGAAGAAACCTGTAGTTTTGGAATTATCTTCCATGCAACGAATCTCAGTTTTAGCGCCCGACAACACACCGCTTATGCCCACAAAGCGCACTCGCGCCGAGAAGTGGGCAGAGCAGGGGAAAGCTGAGTGGGTCAAAACCAATCTGCGAATCAAGGCAGTCCGTTTACTGGCAGAGCCAGCAGGGCGAAACACTCAATCCATCGTGGTTGGCGTTGACCCGGGGAAACTCTATTCAGGGATTGCGTTCCAATCTGCTAAAGCCACTTGGTTCCAGGTTCATTTGGAGCTGCCTTCTCCCAAGGTGAGGGAAAGGATGGACAATCGCCGGGTGCTGCGCCGTTGGAGTCGGAGTCGCCGCATCAACCGGAAGGTGCCGTTCAATAAGCTCAATCACCGCGAAAAGCGGTTTGATAACCGCAGGCAAAAGAAAGTACCTCCCAGCATCAAAGCCAGCCGAGAGCTTGAATTTCGGGTAGTCAAGGAACTGTCTAAACTGTTCCCTATTGTGGCTATCGGTTACGAGAAAGTTCGCGCCGACGTGGACTTAACCTCACAGCGAAAGGGTGCCCGTTCACCGAAAGGGTTCAGCCCGGTCATGGTAGGGCAAGCCTACGCCATGGAGCGGAGGGGCCAAATTGCGCCCGTCTACACCCGTCATGGATACGCCAAAGACGGCAACGGCACATCTCAGCTCCGAAATGCTCTGGGACTCATCAAGTCTAAGGAAAAATCAGAGCAGACTCCGCCAACCCACGCGGTTGACGGCATCGCCCTGGCCTGTGGCTACTTGGTTCAGTACCGTCCGTTCCAGCAGGGTCGAAATCACGGCCCCACCTGGAAGGGCCAGGTCAACATCACGTCGGCACCGTTCGTCGTGATTAAGCGTCCCCCCATTTCCCGCCGCCAACGCCACTTAATCGTTCCCGGCAAGAACGGCCTACGCCGTAAATATGGCGGAACCGTTACCTGGCATGGATTTCGGAAAGGGGATTTGGTCGTCGCTGAGATGGCAGCAGGCCGAGTGTCGGTGGGCTATGTAAGTAGCGACACGGCACGCCATGGATCGGTTTCTGATTTCAATTGGAAGCGAATTGGCCAATTCACTGCTTCCAAGGTTCAACTTCTCGATCGCGCAACGGCGGCATTCTGGTCGCTCGCCCCAAGAGATTGTTCGTCAGCGGGGCATCGAACCCCGCCGCCTAACGTTCCCATCCCTCCCTCACCTGCTGCGCGAGGTAGGGGAGGGATAGGAGGTTTCTGATGAATCGTACATTTTTGGTGAAAAAAGCTACAATCATAAAGGTCTGACCTATGGTAGTCCATAGTTCCATTCCCAGTTTCGGAAAGGACTGCTAGGTATTGAGGTGGACAAAAAAATCATCCCATTGACACCAAATGTCCTCCCATTTGTATATTCCCCAAACGGACAATGACATGGCTACGTCTAGCCCGTAGCCCCCACAATGGCTGTACGGTCCGGGTGCAGCTTTTGGGAAAAGCAAAACGATCGTTGTTCGGTTTCGCAGTTGAAGTTTAAGAAGGAGCATGAGGAACGCGGCATGAACCAGACAAATAACGTACTCGCAACCATCGATCGGACTGAGTTTGAGTCAGTCGAACCTCTCGAACAAGAATTGCAAATCTTAGAGAACGAGGCAGAGGAAGACCCAAGTTCCGTATCCAAAGAAACCTTGGAAGCAGCTGGCAATGCTTTGTTAGAGGGTCGGACCGATCTCGAGAACGAAAAGTCTGGCAAAGTTGCTTCATCTCGCAGCGAGGATGGCGATAAGAAAAAACACTATACCGAAGATTCCATTCGCTTGTACCTACAAGAGATCGGTAGAACCCGACTGCTGCGGGCTGACGAGGAAATCGAACTGGCACGTCAGATTTCCGACTTGTTGGCTTTAGAACGCATTCGCGAATATATGGGCGCTGGTTTGGGGCGCAACCCCAAACATGTGGAATGGGCAGAGGTGGTTCGCCTGCAAGAGTTGGGATTGGAAGACAAGGTCAACGCCCTGTTGGTGGCGATCGCGCAGTTGGGTCAAGCCACCCTCCAAAACCGTCTCTGTTTGGGGGTTCTAGCGGCAAATTCTGCTTTAGATTCCCTGCTAGCAGCAGCGCAAGAAACCAGCCTGACCCTAACCAAAAGCTGGGAAGACCACATTCAAACCTATACCTCCAAATTCCGCCGGCGCTTGCATATCGGGCGGCGTGCCAAAGATAAAATGGTACAGTCCAACTTGCGTCTGGTGGTCTCCATTGCCAAAAAATACATGAATCGCGGTCTGTCTTTCCAAGACTTAATTCAAGAAGGCAGTTTGGGACTCATTCGTGCCGCCGAAAAATTCGACCACGAAAAAGGATATAAGTTTTCCACTTATGCAACTTGGTGGATTCGCCAGGCCATCACCCGAGCGATCGCCGATCAATCCCGCACCATTCGTCTGCCCGTTCACTTGTACGAAACCATTTCTCGTATCAAGAAAACCACCAAACTTCTTTCTCAAGAAATGGGGCGCAAGCCAACTGAGGAAGAAATTGCCATGCGCATGGAAATGACCATTGAGAAATTGCGCTTTATTGCCAAGTCGGCGCAGCTCCCCATTTCCCTAGAAACGCCCATTGGCAAAGAAGAAGATTCCCGGTTGGGAGACTTCATCGAATCCGACGGAGAAACCCCCGAAGACGAAGTCTCCAAAGATTTGCTGCGCGAAGATCTAGAATGCGTTCTCGATACCCTCAGCCCCCGGGAACGGGATGTCCTGCGCTTGCGCTATGGTTTGGACGATGGTCGCATGAAAACCCTAGAAGAAATCGGGCAAACCTTTAACGTCACCCGCGAGCGCATCCGCCAAATCGAAGCCAAGGCATTGCGCAAACTTCGCCATCCCAATCGCAACAGCATCTTAAAAGAGTACATCCGCTAGGTTGGTAGGCAGCGTTTGCCAACGCTGTGCTCACCACATTTCTATCCCAAGACAACCCATCGATTTTCCTGAAAATTGAAAGCCAAGCAACCATTCGTCCATCTCTGAATGGTTATTTGTGCAAAAAAAGCTGGGAGCCTCGCCAAAAACTCCCAGCTATCCGTTTTCAGGAAAACCACAGGTTTCAAAAAGAAGAAAGGAAGGAATAGCAGCCAAGGAACCATTTTGTGGGTAATAGCTGTACAAAATGGGCACTCCTGGCTGAGGTAACTTCTACATAACGCCCAAGAAATGGAGAACGCCTTGACCGGTAATCAGTTCTACAGCTAGAGCGGAAATGAAGCCAATCATAGCCAAACGTCCGTTCCAATTTTCAGCACCGGCGGTAAAGCCCCAGTTCCAGGCGTTGCGATTGGTGTTGTCTTCCATAATGTCCCCCTACATATAATTTTTCTAAAGTTCTGTTAATTAATGTAACGAAAATTGGCGCAGGTGACAACCTATTTTGCCAACTTTATCGTTGGAAATTAGACAAGCAACCAGCGCGAGGAACCAACACCATGCGAACTCAAGACCCCAAGCAACAGAGTACTGATTTCTCCCCAGCCAACGGCGACGGCAACGAGACAGCACCGGAAAAACGCTATGCCTGCGTCCGCCGCACTACCAAAGAAACCGATGTCACCGCCAGCATTGCCCTCGACGGTAGGGGGAACTGTACTGTAGATACTGGCATCCCCTTTTTGGACCACATGCTGCACCAACTGGCTTCCCACGGGTTGTTTGACCTGGACGTACGCGCCCAAGGAGACACCGAAATTGACGACCACCACACCAACGAGGATGTGGGCATTGCATTGGGACAGGCTTTGTGGCAGGCTCTCGGCGATCGCCAAGGCATCGTCCGTTTCGGTCATTTTCTCGCCCCTTTAGACGAAGCTTTGGTCCAAGTATCCCTCGATTTATCCGGACGCGCCCACGTAAGCTACGGTTTGACCATTCCCACCCAGCGGGTTGGTACCTACGACACCCAACTGGTGCGCGAATTTTTCATCGCGATCGCCCACAATAGCCTCATGACCCTGCACCTACGCCAGCTAGACGGCATCAACTCCCACCATATTATCGAAGCCACCTTCAAAGCCTTTGCCCGTTCCTTGCGCATGGCCGTAGAAATCGACCCGAGACGGGCCGATATTATCCCCAGTTCTAAAGGCGTTTTGTAGATTCTGTTTGTCCCCCTCCCGCCCATGTACATTTACCTGCACGGATTTGCCTCTGGTCCTCAATCGCGCAAAGCCCGCTACCTAAGCGATCGCTTTGCCGATTGGGGATACCCCCTCACCATCCCCGACCTCAACCAAGGAGATTTCTACCACCTCACCCTCACCCGCCAACTACAACAAGTTGCTGCTCTCCTGCCGCAGTCCCCTCAAACCGCCACCCTCATTGGTTCAAGTTTCGGCGGTCTTACAGCCGCTTGGCTAGCCGAAAAATACCCGCAAGTGCGTCAAATTATCCTCCTCGCCCCCGCCTTTCAATTTTTAGATTGCTGGCTGCCCACCTTATCACCAAAAGACCGACACACTTGGCAAACAGAAGGGAAACTTTCCGTCTACCACCACGCCTACCAACAACCCCTTCCGCTCCATCACCGCTTTCTCACGGATTTGCGTTCATACCGCGAATCCCAACTGCAACGTCCAGTTCCCACCCTATTGCTGCACGGTCGCCACGACGAAGTCATTTCCATAGAAGTCAGCCGCCAATTTGCCAAAACCCGTTCTTGGGTCACCCTTCAAGAACTAGACAGCGACCATGCCTTAGTAAACGTTCTGCCAGAAATTTGGCAAGCCACTCGCGAATTTTGCCAGCGACAAGCCCCATCCCAGCCTAATATCTGTTAAAAAAAACAAAAAAGGAGTATCCCATACAGATACTCCCCTGCCTATCTTCTAAGTACCCCTTCTTTAGTTGTTTTAGCGGGAAGAACAGACCATTTGTTTTTGTTCTTCTTCTAAGGCTTTCACCAACATTTCGTCACCTCTTTCCCGCGCTACTTGCAGGCGATGTTCCAAACGGCGACAGATGTTTTCGTGGTGGAGCTTCGCCATATCTTCTAGCAAAGCAACAGAAGGAGCGTTGGCGGCTGTTTTTTTCGGTTGCCGGGGTTGGTCCTGTACGGGAACAGCTTTCCCCGTGGCCTCCGTACCGTAAGCAACCCCACGATATTTGAGACTGCTTTTCGGTTCCATGGTGGGCATATGTCGGGGATAGCGGAGTTTCCAAGCTTGTCCTCTATATTTTCCTCCCATTTGTCCTTCTTCCATGTCTAAAGTGGGAGGTTCGTAATCGTAGCTGATACCGCGATAGGTGAGTTTCATAACCAATTATCCTAATTTCTACACAAACAACAAATACGTAAACTGATGGCGCTAAAAAGCTTTTTAAATCCAGCTTCTGTGCTATCCAGGCCGAAAAGAGCATTTCGCTACGTTGGCAACACTTACCCGCACGAAATGCTTCCAGACCCGATTTATTCCTTACCTCAATACTAGCGAAGTTTCAGAAGAATAGCAATTATTTCTGTATAAAATTTTACATCAATGGTAATTTTTAGATTTTCGGTTTTCGGAAGTTGGGGGGATGCTTGGGTGCTTGGGTGCTCGAACAGTACAATATTTTTCTCGATGCCCTTGTTTCTCCCTCTTCTTTGCTGCCCAAACCATCAAAAAAAACAATCGACAGAACCATGACTCAGGTATCCTTTGAGGCTTTAATTACAGGTGTCAACGCCGGCAATTTGATTAGCTTTCCCACCGATACCGTACCGGCTTTGGCCGCTAGACCCGATCGCGCCGAGTCAGTTTACGCGGCCAAGCAACGCAGTTACGAGAAACCTTTGGTGTTGATGGGTGCCACTTTTAACAGTCTTCTGCCTTACGTTCGGGGAACCGAACAAGAATTTCAAATTTGGCAGGCGATCGCGGAAAAATATTTACCGGGGCAACTCACATTGGTATTACCGGCTTCGGCTTCCGTACCGCCGCAAATGAACCCACAAAACCCCACCACCATTGGTCTGCGAGTTCCTGACTGCCAGGTAGCGGTGGACCTGCTCAGCGCCACGGGCCCCCTGGCAACGACCAGCATCAACCGCAGCGGCGAACCACCTTTGACTTCATTAGAAGAAATTATGCAAGCCTTTCCCCAGGTTTTGGTGCCGCCGACGCCGCTTTGGAAGCAAGCTCAAGGTGCCAGCAAACAGCCTTCTACTGTGGTAGTCTGGCGCCAGGGTAGCTGGGAAGTGTTGCGCCAAGGCGCGATCGCATTTGCACCTTGACAAGCGCCTCGAAAAACAGGAATAAAGAACAAAGGATTCTTTTTATGGACAAGTTCAGCAAGCAGGAATTTTATTGTGGTATGGAGTAACTGGTTATTTTTAGCCGCGGGTGCGGGCCTTGGTATTGCCGGCAGTTGGTGGTGGCAACATCGCTTTTCCAAACGCCGTAAGAAAAACAATGGCAGGCATCGTTCCCCATCCACCGAAGATACGGCAGCTACCTGGCAACAGCAGATAGAAACCCTCTCGCAACAGCTGCGCCAAGCTCAATGGAACTGCGAAACCGCCTGGCAAATGAGCCAATTTAAGGGGGGATTTTTGGCACGGGTTTCCCACGAACTGCGATCGCCGTTAAACCGACTCATCGGTGCCCATCAGTTGGTGTTGGAGGGATTGTGCGAAGACCCCCAAGAAGAACGTGAGTTTCTCGAACAAGCCCATCAATCGGCAGTTCGTATGGTGGAAATGTTGGATGAGTTGCTGCAGGTAGCCAGAAGCGAATACGGTCGAGATCCGCTCAAGTTAGAATCTTTGGCCGTAGCGGATGCGTTCGGGCAATTGTATCAATTCACCCATTTACAGGCAAAAAATAGCAATATTCGCCTACAGGTACCGGACGATCCCCCCGATTTGTATGTTGTGGCCGATCGCACCCGTCTGACCCAAGTTTTGGTGAATTTGGTGGATCCGACCATCCGCCATATGACAGAAGGGGAAATTCACCTGCGAACTATTCCCGATAGCAGCCAGGAGCAAGTCGCGATCGCCATCGAAATCACACCTCCCATTGAGGCTTGGAGCGAATCCGTCCATCGCTTTCACCTGGAACCGCCCGCAGAAATGCCCGAAAAAAGCCAGTACATCACCGGCGACCGCCCCAATTTATCCTCGCAGGTCAAAGTTTGGATTTCCCAAAGCTTGCTAGAGTTAATGGGAGGTAGTTTGCAGGCGATCGCCGATCCGCAAAATCCCACCCACATCAGCCAGCTTCAATGTTGGCTGAAGAAGGGGACTCCCCAATCTGCATCTGAGTAGTCCAAGCGTGGGCATGCAAGACCATGGTGGTAGTGGAATTTTCTTCAAAACCAATACGCTGGTAAAACGGCTGTTGGTAGGTGGTCATTAAGTAAATCCGTTCTACTCGCGACAGGTGGGGGTGGCTGATAATGGTTTCCACCAATTTTTGTCCCAACCCCCATCCTTGGTATTCCGGATGGATAACCACATCCCAAATGCAAGCGCGATAGACACCATCGGAAGTGGCACGAGCAAACCCAATCAAACGATTTTCATCCCAAACTGTAACTACGGGATAGCTATGGGCGATCGCAATTTCTAAATCTTGAATTTGGCGATCGCGTGCCCAAAATGCTGTTTGGTCGAGCAAAGATTTCAACTGCGTACAATCTACTTTGGATTTGCATGTTTCAAATTGAATGTGGCTGCAATCCATAATTTTCAAACTCCTGAAAAATCCTGCGCGAAGCGTTGGGTAAGGAAAAATGCAGCCAAAACGCTGTTTCCCTTACCGTCCATCGGGAAAAATTTATACCAATTGGGTTGCTGTCGATATTTGTAGCGATCGCACTTCCGGTTGCCTATCGGACAATCGCCGATTCATAGCTAACAAAAAAATAATTGTCATAAAAAAACATTCCAACTGCTGGTAGATTCTTTGCCCAAAAAACAGCACTGTTGGGAAAATCTTTTTTCGATTCTACTATAAGACTTGGGGAAAATTTCCCCGGACAATGCTCTAATTGTTATTTTTTTCTGACATTCTCACCACCCTTGCCCCACCTTCTACCACCAAGGGATTCCATTGCTAGCCAAAGCAGACGAAAATTGGCGGACACAACCAACACCACCTCCCCAAAAACCAGTTTTATGGCGGTGTCTAGCTATGTCCGCAAATCCTGACATCGCGTCCTTGCGGAATTTTTATTGTTCTGCCAGCCAGCGAGCGGCATCCTTGGCATGATAAGTCAAAATCAAATCGGCACCGGCACGCTTATACGCCGTCAATGTTTCCAAAACCACCTGTTGTTCGTCAATCCAACCATTTAAAGCCGCTGCTTTCACCATGGAATATTCGCCGGAAACATTGTAAGCCGCAACCGGTAAATTGGTAGCTTGTTTCACCTGCCAAATCACATCCATATAAGCCAAAGCCGGCTTCACCATCAGCATATCCGCCCCTTCTTCGATATCCAAAGCAATTTCCTTAAGGGCTTCGCGGCTATTGGCGGGGTCCATTTGATAGGTACGGCGATCGCCCGATTGGGGACTTGATTCCGCCGCATCTCGGAAAGGACCGTAATAAGCAGAAGCATATTTCGCCGCATAGGACAAAATCGGCGTATTTTGAAAACCCGCCTCATCCAAAGCCGAACGAATCGCCTGTACAAACCCATCCATCATCCCGGAAGGAGCAATAATATCCGCACCAGCTTGAGCTTGGGAAACAGCGGTTTTCTTCAGCAACTCTAACGTGGGGTCGTTTAATACCCGACCCACCAAATCCCCTTCCTGTAAATACCCACAGTGACCGTGGCTGGTGTACTCGCACAGACAGGTATCTACTGTTACGATCAGATCGGGGACAGCTTCTTTAACCGCTTGGGTAGCTTTTTGGACGATGCCGCAATCGTGCCAAGCCCCCGTGGCTTCGGTATCTTTCTGTTCGGGAATCCCAAATAAAATAATGCTGGGAATTCCCAAATCGTAAATTTCCTTCGCTTCCGCTACAATTTTGTCAACGGACATTTGATAAACCCCAGGCATGGAAGGGACTTCCTGGGCAATTCCTTCTCCCGGTACGGCAAATAGGGGATAAACCAAGTCATTGGCGGTCACCAAATTTTCCCGCACCATGCGACGCAGGTCGGCAGAGGCACGCAAACGGCGAGGGCGATGAACTGGAAACATAATTAAATTTTTGCCAAACACGTCATTCTCAGAAATACCACAAAGATGGGACCGCAGATCGTACTGGATATAAGTTTGTTTGGTTTCATTCCTTTCAATGAATTTTTGTTGCTATGCCTTGACTCTACAGTGGCGGGAAAGTTTTAGCTTAAAACTATAGATGGAAACGCTATAAGGACTAACCAAATCACTGAACATTAATTGACATCTGTGTTAATTGTGTTCGGTTAGTCCAGTCTTAGCCTCTTAGCGGGCTACG
>NZ_LNDC01000168.1 GCF_001870905.1 Geitlerinema sp. PCC 9228 | reverse complement strand
AAATTTCGACTCGCCTAACGGCGAGAGGGGGAAAGAGAAAAGAAAAAAGGATAAAGGGCACAAGGGAAAAAGAGGAAAGGGCTAGAGAGTCCTCGCCGAGGCGCACGCCACGCGAAACCCGTCGCTGAGGCTGGCGGGTCGCCTCCAGTCGCGAATCGCAGAACGGCAGCCGTGCGGGACGTTGAGCCAGGAACCACCGCGCAGGAGCTTTGGAGTTTTTGTTCTATTTTTAAGATCGATCCAAGCACTGCCATTTGTTGGTGCGCCTTTATAGTTATTGTGCCAATCGTCAGCACACCATTCCCAAACATTCCCATGCATATCGAACAATCCAAATCCATTGGCAGGAAAGCTGCCTACATCTGTGGTTTGTTTCCGATGTTCTCCTTTTTTGCCCCGACCGTAAACTTCATTACCATCGTAATTGGCTAGGTCGGTGGTAATGGTTTCGCCAAAATAAAAAGGCGTTTGCGTACCGGCACGACAGGCATATTCCCACTCGGCTTCGCTGGGAAGTCGGTAGTCTCTGCCAGTATGCTGGGACAATCGCTGGCAAAATTCTACTGCATCCCACCAAGATACCTTTTCTACAGGTCGATTATCCCCTGAAAAACCGGATGGATTGGGCTTGAGGTCGCGTTCACATTTGGGAAGATTGGCTACAGCGCGCCATTGCGCCTGAGTCACGGGATATTTCCCCAGAAAAAAAGCTGGTACGCTCACTTGGTGCTGGGGTCGTTCGTCGTCTTGGCTTTCTTCTTCCGATTCTGGCGCTCCCATGAGGAAGGTTCCCGAGGAAATATAAACCATTTCTAGCTCTATATTGTTACCCAGAGGTTCGCTAAAGCCTTGTGCTTGTTGGCGACGGCGATGAATTTGTATGTTTTTTCCGAAGAATGCTGCTTTAATTTCTACAGTTGCTGTTTCAAATTCAAAGGAGCGGAGTGCTGTTTCTGTAGCAGTACTTTGAAATTGCCGAGAATTAGAATTTTGTGATTCGGAACTATCACGGGTAGTTGGTCTTTCTCCAGGTTCTGATTCCTGTACCGGTTGATTGTATTCTTCCTTTTTGAACAAACCAGGTGTCGATTCTTCAGAAATACCTTCTAGTTGAATGGTATTGCAAGCTAGATTATAAGCAAATTCTATGGACGCTCCCGAACCGATCGCTGTATAAAATCCCACCGAAAATTCGATAGCAGCTCGATCTCCAATGGCTTCTTTCATGCCAATAACACAGTCAATATGTTGAGCAATAATGGCAGCTTGATGCTGGGAATAGCAAGCATTCAAAACCACGCACTCGACTTGCTCGGAAAATAATTTAAATAAATTCCCCAGAGCTTGGGAGCTAATAAATTGCACTTCGCCATTTGCATTTTCAAATACCAAACCTTCTTCACTAGCTCCATGACCGCTAAAATGAACGATCTGCGGTTGAAAATCTAAAAGTGCTTGCTGAATATCTATGGGGCGGGTAGCTACCACAGAGTTGATGGGGATTTGACCATATCCAGCCAAACGAAGTCTCTCTTTAATTTTCCGTTCTTCCTCTTGCAAGCGTAGCGGTCTCGTGCCTCTGGGATTTGCCGCAACCATCAAAATGGATTTTCGATAATTTTCAGTATTTTCATTATTGTTTTCGCTGGCAGGAGTATTTGACGGCTCTGCTGTCAGTTCTTCTTTTAAAGTTTGTACAACAGGATTGCCAGCATTTTTGTCACAAAAAGCTTCAAATAAGTTTTCCAAACTTCCTTGACGCTCTGCCCATTGGATGAGTTGAAAAGTCTTCCCTCTCAGCGTCGTTTCTGCTGTAATTTCTTCAATACTTCGGCAAATATCCTTATCAACAAGGAACATTTCCAGCTCCAGCGAATTGGGGTACACCCAACACAAGGCTTCGCGGAATCGCTCTTTTTTCTGTCCGTCCCACATAACACACATAACACTAACTTAAGATTCCGATGGCGCTACCAGGGCAACCGCCGACGTATACACAATCAACAGCAACGACCCATAAATTGGCTGGTAAAAGTCTAGCATAGCAAACGGACCGCCGAGGGCAAACACCCAGACCCCAAAAGCACCGCAGGAAATCCCAATTTGCGTCCATGCCGGTCTTTTCTTCGGTACCTGAGTTTGCTTGTACGTCCAGCCAAACGTGAGCAATAACCCCACCAAAAACAGCATCCACAACAAAAACGACTTGGGAACATCATCGCCGGCGCTTTGAATGGGACCGTTAATCGCCAGCCAAAACCCCACCACATCAGCCGGAATATATTTGAGCAATCGGTCGAAATATTTATCTGGGGGAACATTGCCCTGAGTAGACTGCAATTGCTGCGTGACAATACGACGAGACATTCGCTTTTTCTCCTACAAAAAAGAAGCAATTTCTGAATAAATGGAAGCAAACAAAATGCCTTCGCGGATGCTACCGAACCCACGGGCAATTTCAGCGTGGTGTAAAGCCACCAACTGCCAATCTTCGTCAAAACACGGTGCCCCACTGGAACCACCAGCGGTACGATTAACGTACCATACCTTGCCTTTTTCTGAGTTGCTGCTCACAACGCCGTTGCTACTTAAAGACACTTTCATGCGTTCCCCTTCCGGATGTTGCAGCAAATTGAGTCCGGTTTTGGGAGTGGGAATGGTGGCATTATGGGAAACGGGGGGAATGGGTTGGTTTTGGATGCTGGGTTCCAGCCGCAGCAAGGCGTAATCGAGGCGGTTAATTTCGCTGGCGGCGACGACGGGTTGCTGGGAATGGGCGGAAAATTGTTGGGTTTGCTGGTTTTGGGTGAGGTCTGTACTGATATAGCCAAATTCAAAACATAGGGAAGCGGCGATTGGCTGCAAGTCGGCGTTATTTTCGTGGCTGAGAATGTGGTAGTTGGTCAGAACCAAGTCTGGGGCTATCAAAACGCCGGTTCCAGATTGGTGGGGATTATCGCGGGAGGTGATTTTGCAGACGGCATTGGCACAATCCAGAATTCCCCGCCGCAAGGTGCCCACGTCGGCTTCCAAGGAAAGCTGTCGCGGCAGGAAGGCTTGCAGTTCGGCATCGTCTGTTGGACCTTCCCAATCGAAGTCTGTCTCGAACAAGGAACGGGTATCGGGAGAAGGTTCTGTTTCCCCTGCCAACAGCAATCGCTTTCTGACGTAATTTTGAATGGGCGCACAAAACTGTTGAATGTCGGGATTGTCTGGGGTATCTTGATACAGGCTTACAATTAAATCGTCCAGCCACCCTTTGGCTTCGGCTCTTTGAATCAGGTCAAATACGGTATATTCGTATTTGCGACTATTTGCGATCGCGGCTAAATTCTCCCCAAAGTTCTCATCAACAAAGATTTCCAAATCTTCAAATTTGGGGTAGGCAGAAAGAATCGCTTTTCGGAGTTGTTTGCGTTGCCGTCCGCTGAGTTGGAGGATTTGCATGATGGATGTTTTGTGAGTTGTTTTTAGGTGGGCGATGCCCACCCTACGGGGTGGAGATTTGCATGATGGATGTTTTGTGTGTTTTTTTTAGGTGGGCGATGCCCACCCTACGGGGTGGAGATTTGCATGATGGATGTTTTGTGTGTTTTTTTAGGTGGGCGATGCCCACCCTACGGGGTGGAGTTAAAAGGATTCCAGCAAAAATACTGCATGATTGTCTATAAATTCTAAATGCCCTTCTGCCGCGATCGCGCCAAAATTTTCAAAATAGCGACGTGCTTGGGGTGGAAAATGGGAAAAATCAAATAATGAATCCCCCTGACAAATATGCGCCCAAAAATAACGCAAATCCGGCACTAGCCTTTCTGCCTCCGTTTCTGGAAATTTGAGTGGGTGGTCCGTGAGCAAACGCATCATAAATGGATGGCTGCGATCGCCGATCCACTCCCGCGAAATATCCGGCAAATTCTCCCATCCCGCCACGCTTTGAATGTGGTAGGATTCCACTTGAAGCGATCGCTGCCCCCGTTCGTCTTGGCGAAAGCGACAGATACGATAGGGATGGGGATAGCTCACCAACGACCCCGTAGTAATATCATATAATCCATCCTGATACGCCACATCCTGAACGTGCAAATGCCCCGTAAACACCAGCTGCACGCCATACCGCCGCAACAACTGCCGCAGTTCCGGTGCATTATCCAGCATGTAACGCCGTCCTAGGGGATGTTGGGCTTGGTTGGGTAAGTGTTCAATAACATTGTGGTGAACCATCACCATCACCAAAGGTTCCGTTGCTTCTGCCAACACCCCTTCCAACCATTCCATTTGTTCCCCATCCAAACAACCCAATTGCTTATCTTGATGGAAAATATTGGAATTCAACCCAATCAACCTCACCCCCGGCAAAATTTGTTGGGTATAGTACAAGCGATTTTCCCCACCATACCCACAATAGCGATAGTAACTGGGAAACTCAGAAAAGCCAATGGAATAACCATCCCGCTGCCAAACGGGAACATCGTGATTTCCCGGAATCACATACGTGGGAAACGGCAACGCTGCCAGCTTTTTCCCCAACCAAGCATGATTCTCCGGTTCCCCATGTTGGGTTAAATCCCCAGGCAGCAGCAGAAAATCGATATTTTCCCGAGACAGATGGTCGGCAATCTGTTCCAAAGCCGGAATGCTCACTTCCACCAAATGAAACCGCTGCTTGTGGTTTTGAATGGTTTGGGGAACGGCAATGTGAGGGTCGCTGATGATGGCAAAGCGAAAGTCGAAGGCATTCATGGTAGAACGTTGAATTCGGCGAGGGGGTTTGGAGAGGGGGAGGAGTGGGAGGAGGGGGAGGAGGGGGAGGAATGGGAGGAGGGTAAATGCGATCGCCTGGTTTATGACGTATTGTTGGAAAATGGGGAAGATTGTAGGGTCAACTCCGGTGTGGTTGCCCTCTCTGAGATTATCAAACAGAAAAAGCAACAGAATTGTTAGATGGAAAATCTAAAATTGGCAGCAAAATTGCTATGTTTCCCTAAAACAACAACAGCATTTTGAGGAAAAGAGAAAACCATATCTTCTCCCTCCTCCCCCTCTCCCACTCCTCCCCCTCCTCCCCCTCTCCCACTCTCCAAATCACTGACTAGCAACCGCCGACATCCCCTTCTGATTGGAAAGGGAAACCTTGGGCTGGCGACCCATCCCTGAAGTGAGGAAATAACTGAACGCTAACAACCGGAACCACAATGCCGGATAGCGGGGTTCCAGCCAGGGTTGCGCCCAAGTGGTAAATGACGGCAGCCAACCCAACAGCCAGCTAACCATGGCATTGATGGTAAATTCTACATAACTGCCCAACCAGCGGAACATGTCTTTTGGACCTGCTAGCTGCCAAATCCAGACCAATAAAGTCGGGTTTTGACGGGCGGCTTTTAAGGCGAGTCGGGTGAAGGTGAACCATTTGGTGCGGTCTTTGATAAAGCGATCGCTAATTTCGGCAGGTTCTTCTGCTAGGATGCCAAAAAATGTATTCAGCATGGAATTAATTCGTTCCGGGGGTAAATGTTTCCCCGTGGGAACCATCATGCCTTTGGAAAACAGCCAGGTAACCGCTACGTTGCTTTGATAGGCGCGAATTTGGTTTAAATATTTGGCTTGCAGCAGGTCATGTTGCAAGGCGCTATCCAACAAGGTGGTCAAACGTTCCAAATTGCGAATTAACGAACCAAATCCGGTAAAAATCAACGGCGATTGTAAAGAAGCAGCATCGCCAATGGCGGTGAGTCGGTCGAAAGCAACTTGGCGATCGCGACTGCCCACGCTAAAATGACCGGGAATATAGCCAAATGTCGCCTTGCGCCACACCAACTCATCCATATTGCAGCGACGATACTCTGGCAAAATGGTAAAGAAATCCTCGTACATCTCCAACAGGGAACCGGGATTGTCGGGATGCATCTGATGGTAGTGGAACAGATAAATCGTTACTTCATCACCTTTTCCGGGAAACAATTCCCAAATTAACTGCCTGCCCCGGGAAATATCCCCGTGGCTGTGCAAAACATCGCCATAGTTGCGATCCCAAACTTCGTGACCCAATCCCGATTCAATGGAAGCGCCAACGGTGGGGCAAACGCTATCAAAAGCGCGACCTCCATTTAACTGCCAGGCAATGGGAGAAGCAGTTCCCATGGCATCTACTAGCAAACGACCGCGAAATTGATACTGTTCGCCGCTGGGCAAATGACGCGCTTGTACGATGGTTTGGGAATCGTAAATATCGGCGCGTTGAAATTCCGTATCATCCCAAATTTCGCCGCCAGCTTGCCGGAATTTTTCCCCGCAAAGTTGCAGTAGCTTTTCGGTATCTAGGGCAATGTTCAAAACTGTGGGGGTTTGCAATACCGCTGCTTTGCATTGCGGCGGATTGTTGGCATCGAAAAATTTATGAAAGCCGTCTTTGTATTCCCTGGCGATGACGCTTTCAAATTCGGATTGGGTGAACAAATTCAGGTCGATCAAACTTTGGAATTCATCCCGGGAAATGTTCCACTCCCGGTTCATGCGACCAAACCCCAATCTTTCCACCAGCGCCACTTTATATCCCAACCGCGCCATGACAGCGGCATGGATAACCCCCAATGCCCCGCCAATATAAATTAAATCGTACTCGGGGGTTTCTGGTACGTCATCGGGAAGTTTCTCCTGGCGGAAAATGACCTGTTTGGGTTGTTGGGGATGGCGAACCCCTTCCCGCCAGCGACGTTCCCACCAGTAGGCGCGGGTGAGGTCGTATTCCCCTTTGGGCATTTTTTGGAAGTATTTGACGGTGAGGGGATAGTAGGGCGCGAGGGCATCGAAAATGGATTGTTGCGAGAGGTCGATTTCTGGTGGTTCGGGATAGTGGTGGGGAAAGCGTTGACGAATTTGCCTGGTGAGGGTTTCGATAACTTGGGCTTCCCCGGCAAGGGCTTGGTCTGCCCAGCGGAAGACTTTCAGGTAGGTGGTTCTTTGCAGCGACCACACAAATATGGAGAGGCTGTCTTGCATAGGGTGGTCGCTGTTGGCGTTACTAGAAAATGACAGCAAAATGCCATCGGGGGTGGGATGGCGCTGCCCCCATTTGGATTGGAATTCTTGCTGCAACCAATTGCGAACGGTGTCGGTTTCTGGTGTGGGGATTTCCAGGTATAGAAGTTCTTTCATGCCAATGATAAAAAAATCCTAAAGGAATCTTGACAAAAGGGAAAAATCCTGTATTATTCCGAGATGCTGTATTAAAATATATTAAACAAAGTTTACATTTCGTGTTCGCATATCCTTGTTTTCCAGCAATGTAAGTGAACCTGTTGCCAAAGCTCGCCATGAATTATCCCATACCGAGAACAATTCGCGAAATGTGCGCTCTCCAGCAAATGCCTGTGGACGAGGAATTGGTGGCTTCAGCGATTGTGGGCGCGATCGCTGTCTCCCAGCAACAGGGGAAGACGTTAGAAGAACTGACCACAGAAATTCTCGTAGATGACAATCTCTTGGACAGTTCCCAACGTCACTGGCTCAGCGAGATGTTGGCGCAAACTTGGGAAATGCTATCTCTAGATTCTAACCAATTCTTGGCGAACTAGCGCAACCGCACTTGTTGGGTGCGGTCAATTAAAATGCGATCGCCCCGTTTTAACTGGTATTCGGCGCGCCAAACGCCTGGGGTTAAAGGTCGCTGTTGGGAGTTGCGTTTGCCTACGTAGCGCAACCAAATGCGATGGGATCGATCGATAGACTGTTGGGTTTCGGCTACCACTTCCCCATCTGGCGAAGTCAGCCTCACCGTTTCCACATCTCCAGCTTCCACACCGTAAGCTTGCATCCAAAAAATTAACAGGGGAACATCGGTAGAAAATTCGTTTTGGTGGAATTTTCCTTGCCAAACCTCATCGGTGGAAGGTCTTTCGGTGGCAAATCCCGACCGTATTTCCCCCGCCGGTGTATAGCTAATGGGGTCTTGCCACAGGGGATTTCTTTCTACCTGGCAACCCGTGGCTTGGGTACGACCCACAAACGGATCCACCACATCCCCTTCAAAACGTAAAGAAAGATGAACGTGGGGAAAAGAACTCAAACCGGAACTGCCGACTTCTCCTAAAACCTGACCTCGGGAAACTTCGTCTCCCTGGCTAACGACTACGCTGCCCTGTTTTAAGTGGCAATATTGCGATCGCCAGCCATTGCCGTGGTCGATAACCACACCATTGCCGCATTCGGTCCCTTCTACCTCCTGGCGGCTTTTCTCGGAAGTAATCCGACGGTCGGGCATACCATCGCGGGTGGCAATTACCGTTCCCGATGCTGCTGCCAACACCTCCACCCCCTCTTCCATGGCTTGCATATCCCGCAGGGCAAAATCTGTACCTTTGTGACCGTTGTAGGTTTGCCCGCGACAGGCAAAATCAATGGCTTGGGGGGAAGGGTCGCGGTCTACATAGTTTAAAATAAAGCAATCTTCGCCCAAGGTACAGTCAATGGGTTGGGAAAACTGCAAGTTGGTTTTGTTTTGGGCGAGGGGGAATGGCGATCGCTGCTGGGGCATTGCTGCCGCTTGGGGCAGCTGTTGGTAGCGCCCACTAACCAAACCAAATACGCTAACCAATAATGGCAATAAAAATTTCCACTTCATGCTCGATGGTAGGAACTAGTTGCTGTACTTAAGACGAGGACAAGGGAAAAAGGTTTTCTCTAAAATAGATAGCATAGATGTTTTGAGCGATAGCCTGTATGCAACTGAAGCGATTGGGTCACGTAGCCATTTGCGTCCAAGATATAGAAAAATCTGCCCAGTTTTATCAAAATTTGGGGATGAAATTGGTTTGGCAGGATAAAGACTGGGCTTATCTGAAAGCCGGCGATGATGGTTTAGCGCTACTAAGCCCCAATTACAAACAAGCCGAAGCCCATTTTGGGTTTGTTTTTCGCGATCGCAGCGAAATCGAAGCTGCCTACCGGGAGCTGTCTGCCGCCAACGCTGACATTTCCGAACTCCACGAACATCGCGATGGAACCGCATCTTTTTACGGGCGCGATCCCGATGGCAATTGGTTTGAATATCTCTACGAACCCGATACTTCCCAATAATTAATTATCCAACAGTTCAAAGGAATCCAGAAAGCGATCGGCATATTTGCCGAAACGAGTGCTTTCTTGTTGTTGGCTGGTAGCGGCGAGAATCTGGTAAATCCGTTGTTGAACAAAATAAAAACGGGCTTTGCCCATCTCGCCGTTGCCGTTGGTGTAGCGAATTTCCGTACCGGGATATCCGTTAAAATCGAGCGCCCGTTCCTGTAGGATTTGCAACCCAGCCGCGTTGACAAACTCCTGTTTCCAAGCTTCCAAAATTTGCTGGCGGTTGGCTGGCAGGGAAGCGTGGTTGGGATAGTTGGCATAAACCGCCAAATAACCAATCCCCGATTGCTGGGCGCTTAACGTATGAATGTCGAGTTTGCCAAAAGAGGTGTCGATTTGTTCGGTAACTTCCTTAGGAGGTTGGGGCATACGAACGGCAAAACCGGCTTGTGGGTAGGCAAACTGCTGCCAATCGTCGGGCAAAGCATTTTGCGCGATCGCGTAACGCCAGAGCAAAGGTTGGTTTTTCTCCACAGCCGTTGTGTTGGCATTGGCAGCCACGGGTTGAAAAACGGGCATTTCCACCGCCTGGTCTGAATGAAAGACGGATGTGAACGTGGATACCCCCATCCAAAAATGACTCGGGCAGACGGCGGCGGTAGCTGTGGCTACGGTAAAGGAAAGGGAAAGAGAGTAAAGTTCCATGATTTCCATCGCAGACCGTTGGGAGAAGTTTCCCCAGCGGCGATCGCGTTAAAGCAATTTCTAGAGATTCCAAAGATCCCCCCTTCATTTTTTCACCTTCTATCTGCAATTGGGCGATCGCTCGGAAATTCTTAACAACTTCCAGCACTTAATTGGGCGGGTTTTCCGCTAAAAACGCTTCTACTTCCGATGGCATCGGTTGAGAGGCGATCGCGCCAGGTTTGGTGGCGGTCAAAGCGCCTACAGCACAGGCATAAGTGACCACTTGTTTGGCAGTTGCCGCATCTTCGAGGCTGTGGATGCCTTTTTGGCAAAGTTGGTGAATCAACCCCGCCAGAAAACCATCTCCCGAACCGGTGGTATCCACTGCCTTGACAGCAAAAGCGGGAATTTTGTCTTCGTTTTCTCCCAAACAGTAGGCAGCGCCGTGTTCGCCGGAAGTTACCAAGACCCCATCAACGGAATTCAAACGATATTTAATGGCACCTGGGTCTTGGGTATCGAACAGCCATTGGGCTTCTTCGGCTGATAGTTTCAGAAAATCGGCGTATTCAATTAGATGCTGAATGGCTTGGGGGGCAGCTTCTGGGTTGGGCCAAAACATAGGTCGCCAGTTGACATCGAGAACAATTTTTAGATCGTATTTTTCCGCCAGCTGCAAAGCTTTTTCAATAGCACCCCGGGTGCCATCGTAAGGGAGTTCTAGGGTTCCCAAAACCAGAAACTCCGCCATTTCAAACAAAGACTCGTCTAAAGCATTGGCATCGAGGTGGGTATCGGCAAAGGCAGCACTATCCATACCGCCAAAACCAGCAAACTCGCGATCGCCGCTGTTGGTACGCACCACATAAATTTTGCGCGTAGGTGCCTCCTGATGGCGCTGAACCCCTTGGATGTTTACGCCAGTGGTTTTCAGCAGTTCTACCAGTTCGTTGCCACTGTCGTCGCTGCCAACGCAACCAACAAATCCCGCTGGCGTTCCCAACTTTACCAAAGCCGCCGCTACATTGGCAGGGGCACCTCCGGGATAGGGCGTCCAAGAGGTGACCTGTTCGTAGTTTTGACCCACTTGGTCGGCTAGCAAATCGAATAAAACTTCACCCAGACACAGTACGCGGGGGGATGGGTTGTTCATAAGTGTTTCCTGTTTCCTTGGTTTTTACGAGTCTTTACAGCAATCCAATCTGGCAAAGAGGGTGACGCAAATGTCTCCCAGCTCCCATTCTTCCAGCCAATCAATAGGCAAATGCCCGGCACAAGCTTGCGATGTATAGTTAATTTCTTCCGGTTTTAACCAAGTATTACGCCGCCATCCTACCGCTTTCCCAAACCGCAGCCAAGTCTGGTAGTTGGCATCTTCGGTATCGCCGCCTACTTCCCGCCAGATTTGCCGCTGGATGCTAAACCCAAATCGGCGATCGCTGTTTTGCAGCCACAGCCAATCCAGCCACAACAGCTCCTCACAGGGAAATACAGCGAGATCGCTTTCGTGCAAGTAATTTTTGTGGTGAATTCCGGCAATATAGTGCATAATCTGCCGAGTTTGCGCGTCAGCCGATTTCCACTGACCGGAGCTTAGGGAAACTTCCAGTTCTTGATAGAGTTTGGGAATTTGAATTGTAGATTTGTTCATTTTTCAAGGAGACCTTGGGAACGAACGAGTTTGCACTTCGTTTAGACCATTGCTGCCACCAGCGAAAAGCCACACAGCTGACGAACTTTGGTGGCGAGGGAACTGATAATTGCATGGAAAAGGATCCCTTTCCCCATCCAACGATGGAACAAAATGTATAAAGGGGTCCCTCGTGATATCATAACCACCAGTTGCATTCGATCGCTGTGTTGTCCTGAGTGATGGCAGCGCCGGATAGGTGGGAAACCCCCTGCTGATGAGGTATACACCCAATTGAGCGCAGAAAAATATGAGTAACAAATCCCCTAACCAAGAAACGGTAAGGGAAAAAGCAAAAGCTTTGCAAGCAGAAGCCGAACGCCAAGGGGATCTCGTGGGATGGTTCGATCGCCTGTATGCTGAAGCTGCCGGCGATGCCAATTCCATTCCTTGGGCGATGTTGCAACCCCACCCTAAATTGCAAGAATGGCTGCAAAAGGATGCCCCAGTAGCAACTGGAAAAAAAGCCTTGGTCATTGGTTGCGGTTTGGGGGATGATGCGGAGGCGCTCTCGCAAGCTGGTTTTGAAGTAACTGCCTTTGATGTTTCTTCCCAAGCGATTGCATGGTGTCGCTCTCGCTTTCCCCACTCCCGGGTCAACTATGAAGTGGCAGATTTGCTACATTTGGATGCCAAATGGCACCAGTATTTCGATTTGGTGTTTGAATCCCGTACGGTACAATCTTTGCCTTTAAAAGTGCGATCGCAAGCGATTGAAGCTGTAGCTTCCTTGGTTGCTCCCAAAGGCATTTTACTGCTCATTGCTCACCTACGAGAGACGGAAGCCGAACCCAACGGTCCTCCCTGGCCTTTATCTTTAGGGGAAGTTGCTCAATTTAGCAACCGTTTGGGACTTTCGGAAGTTCGCCGCGAGACTTTCTACACTGGCGAAAACAACGATGTGGTCAATTTGCGGGTTGAGTACCATCGCCGTTAGTTGAGAATAGGTGTCGGAGCATCAGGGAATCGGGGCATGGGATCGAACAACCAATTGTATCTCCCACCCTCGGTACGCACCCGGTGCCCCCACACCTGTTAAGGTTGGAAAATTATCGTACAGAAGTTTCATGAAAATTGCGAAAGTTCTCGGTTCTGTGGTTAGTACCCAAAAAGAAGAAAGCCTGCGTGGGGTGAAATTTTTGCTGGTACAGTTTATTGACGAAGAGGGAAATTTGCTCTCTGACTATGAAGTGGCTGCCGATCGCGTGGGCGCTGGTGTGGAAGAATGGGTTTTGGTGACCTGCGGTAGTGCTGCTCGCCAGTTTGAAGGTCGGGAAAAGACGCCGTTGGATGCTACTATTGTGGGTATCATCGACACGATTAGTGTGGCCAATCGCATGGTGTATAGCAAGCGATCGCAGACCACGTAAACGGTCGGGAACTTTTCCAGGTGTGCATATCTCTACCGTTGGTTGAAGGTCTGGCAAACTTAACCAAAGTTTAACTTCCCTAGAAGGGTTTTGCTGGGGAGATTTTCAAGCTGGTGGCATGGTAAGTGCCAGGTTTTATTTAGTTGGCGAGAAAGTTGGGAAATCCACATAGTCGTTGCCACCTGCCATGTGAGAGTATAGAAGCGAAAGGTCTTTAGAGAATCAAATTTCATTAGGAGGTTCGTTTATGACCCAGAATGCACCCACTCCCCCAGAAAATAAACCAGAAAATAAACCTGCCGTTAGCCAGCAAGCCAAAGACCTCGTAGAGCAAAAAATGCCCAACGAAAACGACGAGGTCAAAGCCAAAATGGAAGAACTGGTGGATGCCATGCGCAAGCGCGCCCAGTCAGAAATTCAAAACGCTGGCGAACAGGGCTACGAAGCTTACATGAATGCTGTCAGACGTGCCAGAGAAGAATTAAATCAAATTGGTACTTTTGCCAACGAACAGCGCCATTCTGTAGAAGAAGCTGTAAGCATGTTAGAAGACGAAGCCAAGCAAAATTGGGATTCCATTCTTAAAGAAATGGAAGAGTTTGGCGATCGCTTATCCAAAGCCGCAGAAGCCGCTTGGAATATTTTGACCAAAAAAGATGCTGACGCTGACTAATTCCCTACTGTAGGGTCGGCTTGCGAAGCGGCCCTACCCAAGTTTTTTGTTTTATGAATAACAGTTTACAATACCATTTTTCGAATAATTTTTTTTCAAGAGATCGTCGAGGTATTTTGCCGTAGGGATGCAACATGCTGCGCCCCTACGAGAACAATTGGAAAATTGCAGACAATCGTTATTTTTCCCAAATAGTTCGTCTTAAAAACGAAACGTAGTCCTTAAAGTACCGATGACTGCATCATCGTTTTCGCTATCTTGGTTGGGAGAGGTCAGCCAAATAAAACCAGGGGTCACGCTGAGATTTTCGCTAATTTTGAGTTTGTAAAATCCTTCCACGTGAAAAGGCGGATCGTCTGCAAACACATCGTTCAACCCTTCCAAATCGCTTAAATAAGGCTGAACCCCCACCACCAAGCCAGCCACATTGCCCGGAATGGGAACATTGGGAAACGCCAAAGCCAGAGCACCATTCCAAATATCGCCATCAATATCGCTATCGAGCAATTCTACATTGGTATATCCCGCCCAGCCATTAAGTTGGATTTGAGGGGCCACCCGCCAGGCAAACTGCAAACCGACAGAATCGCTATCAATGGCATTGGTAGCGCCAATTTGGTTGGCCAGGGTTGTTCCCGTAAAGCCCGTACCAGTAGCACCGCCGTTATCAAAACCAAAATTTCCTTCACTAAAATAAGCATGGTTGTAGGTGAGAGCCACCCCCAAGCGATCGCTGGGTCGAAACGTCACTTGCGCCAAAGTCGCTTGGTCGCCATTAAACAAGCCACTCCCCTGCCCCGAATCACTAGCATTCGCTGCCAAATAGCCAGCCGTAAACTCCCACTGATGGCTGGGTCGAAACTTCACCCCCAAACCAGCACCCCCCCCGAGGCGATAAATGGGATTGCGTTGGGCAAAAGCACTCAAAGCCCCATCGCCACCGTCAAAATCTTCAAAATAAGGATTGAGGGTAGGCGTAAAATCATCAAAAATCCCAGCATTGGCAGCCAAGGTTACGGAAATTTTCTCCCCTAAGGGAAACATATACGCAAACGTATCCAGCACAAACGTATTATCCGTATCGCCGAATACCTGGGAAGCCTGTACGTCTTCACCAGTAGGATGGGAAAAAGAAATACCGCTATTGGTATTGGTAAGACCTAAAGAACCGCTATTGCCCGCCTGCAAACGCGTCACCAGCAAATCGCGACCGGTAAAGCTGGTATTGAAATTAAGGCGAACCCTGCCTTGGAAAACCGTTTGGGTATCGGCGTCGCCACCGAAGCTGTCGGTGAGGGCAAAAATTGCTTCCCCCGATAGTTTGGTAGTAGGAGAAAACTGGTTGGCTTCCAACTCAGCCATGCGGGATTGCAAACTTCTAACGCGACCGCGCAAACTCAGCAATTCCCGGTCAAATTCTCTTTGCAGGCGCTGTAGGGTTGCCAGGTCTTCTTGGTCCACAGCATCCGTATTTTCTTGGAGAAGCTGGGTAATCACCTCCATGCAGGCATTGAGACCAGCGGCAAATTCGTAGCGGGTTAACGTGCGATTGCCGCGGAAAGTGCCATCGGGATAGCCAGCCACGCAACCATAGCGTTCTACCAGAGATTGTAAAGCTTGGAAAGCCCAATCGGTAGGTCGTACGTCTTCCAGCTGAGAAACAGAAGTCACCTGGTCTAATTTTTTCGGGGATGCGGCACTGTTACCAGGTAGAGAAGCAAGCAGTGTAGTCACCGTCAGGGGAACAACAAGAGCAGTTTTGAACATAGAAGTATTCTTTGGCAAGGAAATAGCGATGGGTTGGTACGAGAAAGTTTGGACGTGCGTTCGGAGTTGGGAAATGCCGACCTATATTGGTCAAATTCCCATCGAATCAGGGTTTTTGTGACATGGAGAACCATCCATCTCATTGCCAATGGTATGGGAAAAGCTCAAACCTTCCCAACTCCGAAGAAAAAAAACGATGCCGCAGTTAGCCAGATATGCGTAGCAATTCCACATCAAAAATCAGCGTTGCATCGGGGGGAATAACGCCAGCTGCTCCGCGGGAACCGTATCCCAGCTCTGGCGGGATAATCAACTCCCGACGTTCGCCCACTTGCATATTCAGAACAGCTTCATCCCAGCCTTTAATCACTTGGCCGACACCCACGCGAAATTCAAAAGGTTGACCGCGATCGCGAGAACTGTCAAACTTAGTCCCATCTTCCAACTCTCCTGTATAGTGAACTACCACCTTTTGACCGACTTCGGGAGTTGCCCCATTGCCTTCCTGTACAACGTGGTATTTCAATCCTGAGTCGGTGGTTACATATTCTGTTTCTGCATTGGTTTGAGAGGTTGCGTCTGCTTCTTCCTCCGATGGTGTGGGCGACTCTGCCTGAGTTTCGGCTTCTGCTTCTTCTTGAGAAGCCATCAACTGGGAAAGCAAGCGACTTTGCGATGGCTGGGGCGTTTCGTTGGTAGGTGCCTCTGATGTACTTGCCGCAGTGGTTTCCCCTTGAGACTCTGTGAGTTGGGAAAGCAAGCGGCTTTGTGGCTGTTGCGTGGTCTGTTCGGATAGGTTGGTTTCCAGATTGGCAGCTTTAGATTCTTGCATGGTTGGGGAAGCCAACTGGGAAATCACGATCGCCAACAAACAAATGACCATCGCCCCAAAACTAATTACAATTTCGCGCATGGTAGTTCCGTTCCTCCTCGAAAAGTCCAGTGCAATTATCAATACAAATACAACCAAACACAAGGGTAATTCCCATTCAAAAATAGAGAATGGCACGAAACCCCGTCTCGCGGGATGTCGATTTCCATTCTCTATTGTCCGTTCTATAGGCGAGAATTTCGCTTGTTGGCGGCTGAATTTACTTCCAGCTGCGGTTTTCCAAATCTCGTACTTGATGTTCCAGGCGATCGAGACGTCCGCGCAATTCGTCCAACTCCGACTGCCTAGCCACGCCAAAATCATTCATGACATTGCGTAGCTGGCGTTCCAGTTGCGCCTCAAAATTGCTTTGATCGCGCATCTGTTCCATGAGATCGTCAACAAATTTGCGAGCGTCTTCTGGGTCGAGTTTTCCTTCCCGGACCCATCTTTCGCTCACTTCCCGTAGTTTTTCCGCTACCAAGGAGGTGGTGCCGACGCCGATTAAGAGAAGTTGCCTGATTGGGTTGCTATTGTCCATAGGATCTATCCATCTTAGCGATCGAGTAGGAGAGGCGAACTTGCAGCATGCGAGATAGCATGGTGAACTCCGACAATTGGAAACCTGGAAAATATCGGGAGTATAGAAATCTTGAAGGCGAACATTCTGCAGAAATTCGACGCTGACCCAAGTTTTACAGACTCCCGGTTGGTTTCCCATGCTGATGGCTGATGTTGCTCCAGTACGCCTACAGTTCTCTTCTATTGTGGCAAACTTGCGCGTCACCTAGAGCTGCAAAATGCCTTCAGCCAATTTTTTCAAAGCTGGATACTTCCAGAACTGGACCAATGGCGGCAAGGGTCATAACATCATCGCGGATTTTTCCTTGGACTTTGACTTTTTGACCGACTTGTAATAGGTCTTGTGGGGTGTTTTGGTGCAGTTCGTACTGTTCGCCATTTGCCGTTTCCAAAGCCCAAGTTCCTGTTCCCATGGGAACGTGTTGGATGGTGCCTTCTAGGGTAATACTCATGCCGATGCTTCCTCAGTTTTGAGCGCCAAACGAGCCAATGCAAAGCATAGCAGGGCGTTGACCAGCAAGAAGCTGCGGGCAGCGATGCCACTTCCCAACCATACCAGAGTAGGGGTAAAGATGGCGCTGACGGTCAAAGCGGAACAAACGCCGATGGTAGAGCCAATGGCCAGCCATTTCCACTGGGAATGTCCCAACAGGAATAAAATCAGCACAGCGGGAATCAATACGCTGGCGAAAATGGGATTTAAGGCGGGATTGCCTTGAATAGCGGTACCGAGTTCGGGAATGGAACTACCGGCTACGCGCAGGGGCCATTGCGGCAGGTCGAAGACGTACAATCCCCGCAGGAAGAACAAGCCGGAACTACCTAGGGTTAAGCCCCAAAATAGATTCGGGTTCCAACCAAAGGGGAAATATTTACGCAGGATGATGGTGAGAATGTAGGAACCAAGCACCATAAGGATTTTGGGCAACAGTGCGATCGCACCGCCATCAAACCAGAAACGGGGATTGAGGTAGCCGTTATCCCGCAACCAACGCAGGAAGTCGCGTACGTCGATTTGCCCTTCGCTGGCCATTTGTACGGCAGTGGCGGCATCCAAACGACCGGCCCCGTAGTAGTTCATGGGGTCTTCTTTAACCTGACGGGCGGATTTGGTCAAGATTTCTTCAATTTCATCGGGGTGGTTAATTCCACTGGCTTCGATCAAGGCGGCTACGCCAGCTACGTGAGGCGAGGCCATGCTGGTCCCTTGCAGGTGACGGAATACTTCGCCACCGCGGGGATCGATGGTATTTTGCAAAATGCCGCCTTGGGGATTTTCGGCAGATAGGGTACCGCCTGGGGCAGCAATATCGACGCCAGCACCGTAGTTGGAATAGGGGGCTTTGTTGCCGGTGGCATCGGTGGCTGCTACGGCGATGACGTGGGGATATCTGGCTGGATAGGAAGCGGCGTTGCGTTTTTCGTTACCGGCGGCAGCGATGATGGTGACGCCTTTTTTGTGGGCGTATGCAATTGCTTCTTTCATGGCTTGGCTTTCCCCAGGACCGCCGAGACTCATATTGATGATATCGGCGTCGTTGTCGGCGGCGAATTTAATGGCTTCGGCAATGTCGGCGACGGTACCGCCACCGCTACCGCTGAGGACTTTTAATGGCATGATTTTGGCTTGGTAGGCAATGCCTGCTACGCCGTAGTTGTTGTTGGTGGATTGGGCGATGGTTCCGGCAACGTGGGTACCGTGACCGTTGTCGTCGGTGGCTTCCCGACGGTCGTTAACGAAGTCGTACCCGGCTACAAATTCTGTTTGCTGCAAGTCGCGTACGCGGGTTACGCCGGTGTCGATGACGGCAACGGTGGCTCCTTTGCCTTGGGTTTGCTGCCAGGCGGCTTCTATGTTGATTTTTTGGAAGTTCCACTGCTGGTCGTATTCGGGGTCGTTGGGAATGGCAAAAGCTTCGTAAATATAGGCGGGTTCGATGTATTCTACGTATTCGCTGAGGTCGGATTGTTTTAATTCTTGTAACAATTCGCGATCGCCGGGTAATGTATAGAAATTATCTTTACGGGAAAATTCGCTGTTCAGGTGAATTTTGGTATCGTACTTTTGTGCGATCGCTTGGACTTGCTGTTGGATTTGCTGGCTGGAAACGTCTTCGCGAAAATCGACGACGATGGATTGAAATTGCCCTTGGTTGGCCAATCCCTGGAAGTTCGCCAGGGCAAACATCAATCCCCCCAGAAACAAGCAAAATAGGAGAAATCTTTTCACGGCTATGCCCTCTCTAGCAACAGGTTGTTGCTACCAAGATAACTTACAATTGAGCTATGGGCGGTGCGATTCGTTCTCGCTAAAAGCTAAAAGGAAATATCCTAAAGCGTGGGCGAGGCAAGGGGTCAACCCCTTGACAACTGGATACCCGGGTGCGATTCGTTCCCACCAAAAATGGAAGGATAACATCCTGAAATGTGGGTGGGGCAAGGAACACAACCCCAAAAGGCCATGTACCTTATCCGATGCAGATAAGGACTCATCTAGAAACACCAATTGTACGCCACGTCAAGGTTAAAGGTGAAGCCAGCCCTTACGATGGCAGTTTAACCTATTGGACTCTTAAAGAAACAAAAAGGGAAGTGCGCCCACTGCGGACTGACGTTCCGTGAGGAAGATTTGATGGAAAACGGTTGGCGATCGGGGCTTCGGGGTATGGAATCAAACAATCAATTGTATCTCCCACGCACCCACGCTCGGTACGCCCACACTCCTCTCACTTCTGCTACAATTGCCAACAGCACTCGGCAAAAGAAAAATGGAACGCGGTTTAATTTGGTTGCCCTTGCTGGCATTGTTTGTGGGACTGGCATGGGCTGGTTGGAATGAATATCAGAAGGTCCAGGCGTATCGCCGTTGGTCGCAGTCGGCAGACCGGGCGAAGTACGATATTTATGCGGTTTTGGCACAGCAGGGAAACCAACTGACTTGGGGATTGCCTTCCCGTCAAGGTCCGGTGGGTTTGCAAAGTTTGGATTTGACCCAGGTACGTTCTATGCAGTTGTTGGTGGATGGAAAATCGGTTTCTGCGGAAAAACCCCCTGGGAAAGGACGCAAGGCAGCGTTGGCGTTTTCGTTGGAGGATAATCGTACGGTGGAAATTCCGTTTACGGAGGTAAAGCTGGCGGCGAAGTGGTTTCAGGTTTTGGAAAAGGATTGGCAGCAGCTGGTTTCAAAAGATACTTAAATCATTTTTTGTTTTTTGATTTGTCGCTACGTTCCAGCCAGTGTAAAATTGCCCAAGTTGCCAAACCGCAGCTGAATGCGATCGCGACAAACATCCATCCCGATAGTTTGCCGGGGACTTTTTTGTCTTCACTTCGATAGGGGGGGGTGGTGGGAAACATATGGGGGTTGGTAAGCAACCAAAAGGCGAGTCCCGTCACCAAAATGGCGACCAGACAAAGACCAAACAGCAGTAGTAGCCACCGCCACGGTGGTGGTATTCTGAGAAGAAAACAACAGTGCCACCGCTTTTGTTGGTTTTTGCTGCTATTGGATGCAATTTTAGGTGCTTTCGGCATCTCTTTGACAAGCCAGTTGAATTAGCTTATCAACCAGTTGGGGAAAGGAAAGTCCGGAGGCTTGCCACAACTGGGGGTACATGCTGAGTTGAGTAAAACCGGGTAGGGTGTTGATTTCGTTAATCCAAATGGTGTCGGTTTCGCTGTGGTAGAAAAAGTCTACCCTTGCCAATCCGGCGGCATCAACGGCTTGAAAGGCAGCGATCGCGAACTCTTGCATTTGACGGGCCATGCCATCGGGAATGTCAGCGGGGATGTGCAGTTCCGCTTCACCGGCGGTATACTTGGTTTCGTAATCGTAAAATTCTCCCTGATAAGTAATTTCTCCAATTACGGAAGCTTGGGGATGGTCGTTGCCCAAAACGGCACATTCTACTTCTCTAGCATCAATCCCGGCTTCCACGACAACGCGGCGGTCGTAACTGGCGGCACTATCCAAAGCTTTTTCTAATTCATCCCGCGATCGCGCTTTGGAAATCCCCACTGAAGAACCCAAGTTGGCTGGTTTAACAAACATGGGATAGGGGATATTGGCTTCAATGCGATCGCACAGTTTGGGAAAAACACAAGGATTCGACCAAATTTCGGCACGGGTTGCCAGTTCGTAGCTGACTTGGGGCAAACCAGCGGCGGCAAAAGCCTGTTTCATGGCAATTTTGTCCATGCCCACCGCCGATCCCAATACACCGCTACCGACAAAAGGTTTTTGCATCAGGGTCAGCAATCCCTGAATGGTGCCATCTTCGCCGTTAGGTCCATGTAAGATGGGAAACCAAACATCGACACTGGCGGCAGCGTCTGGAAATTGCCACAACTTTTCGGGTTCGTTGGCAGTGGTTTCGGTGGCAGGAATTTCGGTTTCTCCGGCTAAAATCGACGCTGCCAAGTCATCACTTTGCCAAGTGCCGTCTTTTTGGATGTAAATCGGTACGACTTCGTATTTGTTGGGATTGCCTTCCTGTTTTAAAGCATTCGCGATCGCTTCGGCAGAACGCACGGATACTTCATGTTCCCCGGAACGACCGCCAAATAGCAACCCCACCTGCATTTTATCCATGGTGTTTTGCCTTCTCCTGTCAGCCTTGGACCATCGCTATGAGGCTATCATGTTTGGTGGCTGGTGGGGAGTCCCGAGCCTGGGGGCGTACCGAGCCGATGCCATTTCTGAAAAACGATAATTTTCTGGGAGTTTTTAATTGCCCTGTTAGGGTTCCAAGGCGTGATACCAAATCCGATATACATAAACCCACAAAAATGCTTGTGCTGAGCCTGCCGAAGCATAGGGGGAGCGCCCAGTGCCTACCCCTACAAAAGGGATCCAAAGCGGGGATTGCCCCGACCAAAAAATTGTGGTTTTTCCAGGTCGGATTTGGTATGAGTAGGGGCGCAACCCGTGAGCCCCCCGACCAAAATACCCCGTTTATTTATTGCAAGCTTTTAAGGAAATAGGAGGACCGAGCAATGAAAGTTGATAAACACCAAATAAAAACATAGGAGAGAATAGACAAACCCCTTTGAAAAGGTTAGGGGTGAGTTCTCTCCTACTTTCGGTACAAGTTTATGGTTTGGTCATCTAAACAAGTTAGCGTTTGGCTAGTTTTTTGGCTGAGGACTTGCGCAGGCGAATGGATTCTGGTGTAATTTCCACCAACTCATCCGGACCAATGTATTCCAAAGCCCGTTCCAGATTCATTTCTGCAGGGGCTTGTAACTGTTCCAACTCTTCGCCACTGGCAGCCCGGTGGTTGGTTAGCTGCTTGGCTTTGCATACGTTGAGTTCTAGGTCTTGGGGGCGATTGTGTTCGCCGACGATCATACCTTTGTAGACCTTGGTTCCCGGGGTAATAAAGAAAACGCCCCGTTCTTCAGCATTTTTCAAGGCATAGAACGTTGCCACCCCTTCTTCGTGGGCAATAATGGCACCATTTTGGCGGGTTTCAAAATCACCGCATACAGGGCGATATTCCAAGAAACTATGGTTCATGATCCCTTCGCCGCGGGTCATGCGCACGAACTCGCCGCGAAAACCAATCAATCCTCTAGCTGGAATCACAAATTCCATTTGGGTGCGACCGTTGCTGCCGGTGTGCATGTCTTGCATTTCACCGCGACGCTGACCCAAACGTTCGATGCAGCTACCTGAGGCTTCTTCCGGTACGTCTATCATCAGGGTTTCAAAAGGTTCGGCGGGTTTGCCGTTGATTTCCCGATAGATGACGTGGGGTTGGGATACCTGGAACTCGTATCCTTCCCGACGCATGTTTTCAATCAGGATGCCCAAATGGAGTTCTCCGCGACCGGAAACGAGGAACTGGTCAGGGGAATCGGTGTTTTCCACCCGCAAAGCGACGTTGGTTTCCAATTCTCGCAGCAAGCGATCGCGGATTTGGCGGGAAGTGACAAACTGACCTTCTTTGCCGGCGAGGGGAGAGTCGTTAATGGAGAAGGTCATTTGTAGGGTGGGTTCGTCTACCTTAATCAAAGGCATAGCCTGGGGTTCGTTGGGGCAGGTAACGGTTTCGCCAATATTGGCATCGCTAAATCCTGCCAAAGCCACGATATAACCGGCAGAAGCAGACTCCATTTCCACCCGTTTGAGTCCTTCAAATCCCATTAACTTGGAAATTTTGTTTTTGACAATGGACCCATCTTCTTTCACCAAAGCTGCTTGCTGGCCGTTGTAGATGGTGCCATTGTGAACGCGACCAATGACAATGCGACCCAAATAATCGGAATAATCCAAGCTCGTCACTTGCAATTGCAAGGGTTTTTCCGGGTCGCCCACCGGCGGACCGACATGTTCTAAAATAGCCTCAAACAGAGGCTTCATATTTTCTCCGGGAGCATCCAAATCGTATTTGGCAAATCCCGACAATCCAGAAGCGAACAGGTAGGGGAACTCGCACTGGTCTTCATCAGCCCCCAAATCGATAAATAGGTCCAAAACCTTGTTAATGCTGCCGTAGGGATCGGCTTGCGGGCGATCCACCTTGTTCACGACCACAATCGGTCGCAAACCCTTTTCCAAGGCTTTTTTGAGCACAAACCGCGTTTGGGGCATGGGACCTTCGTTGGCATCAACCACCAACAAGCAACCGTCCACCATACCCAGAACCCGTTCTACCTCCCCGCCAAAGTCGGCGTGGCCGGGGGTATCTACAATGTTAATCAGGGTATCTTCGTAACGAACGGCGGTATTTTTGGACAAGATGGTAATGCCCCGCTCTTTTTCTAAGGGGTTGGAATCCATGATACAGTCTGGTAGTTCTTCCCCTTCGCGAAAGACACCGGACTGGCGGAGCAAAGCATCTATGAGGGTAGTTTTTCCGTGATCGACGTGGGCAATAATAGCAATGTTGCGAATGGGAAGAGACATAAATAGGTCTAGGGTGCGATGATTGTATGGGCGACGAGAAACAAAAGCGTCACGTCCATTGTAGCTGGTTTTGGCGAAACCTGAAAAAACCACCTCCAGCGAGGGGGAGAATCCGCTTACGACCGCGCCAACGCTCAAATTCCTTGACACTCTCACGAATAGAATTCGTGAGATTCTCGCTTCATCGGGTGTGCCTAGATGGATTAGCTATGCTAGTCCATCCCCGG
>NZ_LNDC01000167.1 GCF_001870905.1 Geitlerinema sp. PCC 9228 | reverse complement strand
CGGAGTCTGCTACGAGACCAAGGCTGGACGAACCGAACGCAATCAACACGAATGTCGATTTTTGTCCAGTGATTGGGTTAGTCTTAAGATTTGTGCTATGCTGGTGTATTGTGCTAAGGTACTTGCATGGCCGAAACAGAAGTCGATGGTTCGGATGAATTCAAGTAGCTTAATTCTGATGGAGCTTGATTGCTATAGCCAGCTTTGGCAAACAACCCCACAACAAAAGTTAGCAATAGGGCAGTAATTAACTTTTCCCACCAATTGGCTTTTTCCATTGCGATCGCCTCCTAGGTATGCGATGGTTTCGTCTTTAGTGGCTGCCGTGGCAAGGAGCGATGGTGGTGCTTTGGGTCCTGCGACCGGTTGACCCACCCAACTCAGACGTGAGGAAATCGGCTGAGTTCCTGGGCGCGGATCGCTTCCCTAGCAGGATACTAGCCAGCTGCCAGTCTCCCCTTATGCTTGTGCCCAGCTACTTACGCACATTTCTATATGCTGTGGCTAGGCTCGGGGAACCGGAAACTCCCATCGGAAAAGCAGTGGGGAAGTTCGGGAATGGCTTGGGAATCGCTGGCGCTAGCATCCTCCCTATCTTCGATTGATTATGCTTGCAAAGCCTCCGCTTTCCTTATGGGAAGGTTTGTCAAGTTAAGATAGGGCCTCCCAGTCTTAACCAAGAAATGCCTAGCTCCAACTTATCCTGACTCCCTCTCATGCAACCACGACCCAAACCGACTGTAAAAACGGTTGCCAGGCAGGTCTCAAAGCATAGATAGTAAAATCTTCCCGCCGAATAGAACTCGATTCGCCGAGCCTATGTTCCAGCCCTTGGCTGGGAAATGGGAGAAGCAGAAACTAGCTTGGCAACCAGCCTGAGCTTTCTCCATACTTTTCCTTGCCCGTTGTCAGTATCGAGAAAAGATCAAACTAGCAGAGATACTGCTTTGTGGAGCCATTTCCGCTATGGTTCGTATCCTGGTCAGCCAAGCACGCACCATCTGTTCTCTAACAGGACCTTTTTTTATAGGCTACTGGCTTCCATTTCCAGGGTAACATTTCTGGTCCCCTGTGTGTAGGGAGCGCGATCGCTTAATTCTAAAGAAATATTAAAGTCCGACCCCGAGTCCGATCGGGGTCAGATCGCCCCAACGTCAGACATCAGAGATGCCCGCTACCTATTTTTTAAGATTCCGGCAAATCGTACTGCCCCACAATCCGTTTGGCAAATGCCGGTACGTGTTGGGAAAGTTTCTCCGGATAATTACGCATTACGTAGAGATAATTGCGCACAAAATGGGAATCAATGGAAAAGCGGGCATATTCCAACCCCTTAGGACCAATTTTGTTAATCGCTATCCCCATCAACCGGGCGGCCCACATGGGCAAAGCGATCCCCTTATCGTAAGCCGGAATGCTTTGCTGTACGGCCTTGTGGCGATCGCCTTTAGAAATCACCGGCTGGGTATGCAACTGGTCTTGCACCACATCCAGCATTTCCTGACCCTTTTGGTTGCGCACCACAATCCACTGCCAACCAAAGGTAGCCCCCATATAGCCAACCACCAAATCTGCCAGGCCGTTCACATAATCAAAACAGCTCAAACAGGAAGGGGCAAACACATCTTTAAGTTTCTTCGTATTCAAACCAAAGAAAGGAACTTTTTCAACGGACCCATCTTCGTGACGAAAATGCACGTTAAAATCTTGCATAAATTCGTAATGAACCACCGTATCTGGAGACTTGCTGGTGGTTTCCAAAAACGTCTGTAATCCTTGCCTAGTAACATTATCCACACAAGGCGTTCCCAGCACGTACAATTTTTCCAAGCCTAAATGCGCTTCCACTTCCCGCAAAGCTTGAATTTGGCACCCCACACCAATAGCCAGAACGCGCTTCATCCCTGACTGTTCCACTTCTTCTAGAATCGACAAATTCGGGGATAACGTGGGTTTGTTCACCCGCGCCGCCAGCACCTCTTCGGGGGTACGCGCTAAAATAGGTTGAGGTTGGAAGCGGTCTTCAGGAGAATTTTGCACGCAGACCACCCCTTCCACTAGCCCTCGTTCCAGCATTTCGCAAGCGATGGTACTGACAATCCCCGTCCATTGAGCGCCAGGCAGGGGTTCTTTTTTACGTGCCATCATCATAGAGTGGTGAACCCCAAAATAGAGTTCGTCGTCATTGTCCAAATTGCGATCGCGGCCGTGGGAGAGGGTTTCCAAACGTTGGAACTGTTGGTTGAGAAACGCACAAGCTTGTTTGACATAGTGAATAAAATGGGTATCGCACAGACCGCATTCGCTGCACAGGTCTTTGGCAGGACGGGGTTTTCCCGGTTTTAACCCTTTTGCTTTTTGATGTTTTTTAGCGGTAGGTTGGGTAGAGGTCATAGAAAATCAATTTGTTATAGCAATCGAGACTTAGTTCTCTATTCTAGCGACTGGTTGTCAATCGCCAACCCTCAAACCGTAGTTGGTTTTTCGGAATCCTGAAAATCCACATCTCCCCTAGCTAAGGCGCGGAAATAAGCCAGTTCCCGGGGTTCCCCCACCACCAACAAGCGATCGCCAGTGGATAGTTGGATTTGTCCTTTCGGATAGTAAAAGGTTTCCTCCCCTTGATACACCCCCATCAGCGTCACGCCGGTATGTTTGCGCAACTCCGCAGCTGCCATGGAACTTCCATTGAGAGCGGACCCCGCATGAATGCCAATCCATTGGCTGTGAAATTCCGGTGCAGTTTCGTTGAGATTTTCTGGCTGTAGCTGGCTGGTACGTTCCGGTCTGACACCGGTGTAGCGGTGGGTACGCAAATCGAGCATCACCGATTGGATTAACGTTTCGCTGCTACCCAACGTCGCTAGCAAGTGGGAACCCATTTCCAAAGCCGCCTCAAACTCCGGTTGCACCACTTCCTGCGCCCCCATTTGACTCAACAGGTCAATTTCGTTGTTTTGATGGGAACGCACCACCACATCCAAATTCGGGACCATTTCTAAAGCTCGTTTGAGCAGCAATCGGGTACTGGCGGGGTCGGGAAGGGCAATGGCGAGGGCTTGAGCGGTTTCCAAATGGACTTTTTCCAAGACCAATTGCGAATCGGCATCGCCGAACACATAAGGAATATTCTGCGATCGCAATTGTTGAATAGCTGCTTCGCTATTTTCCACCACCAAAACGGGCACGCCACGATTGCGCAAAATTTTCACCACAATTTGTCCCACGCGACCGTATCCAGCCACAACCACGTGGTCTTTATACATTTCGGGAACCTCAATATCTTTCGGGGTGCGAAATTGATTTAAATATTGTTGTAACACCGGCACAGTCACCAAAAAATCTGCCAAAAGCGGCGACCATCGCAGCCAAATCGGGGTGAGCACCAAGGTAATGGCTGTGGTTCCCAAAAGCAGAAAATAGGTTTCTTCGCTAATAAAATCTTCTTGCAATCCCACCCGCGCCAAAACAAAGGAAAATTCACCAATTTGGCTGAGTCCGGAACTGGCAATTAACGCAACTTTTAACGAGTAACCAAAATTTAAAATAATGGGAAAAATAATTGTCGATTTTCCCAACATAACCAGCGCCACCAATCCCATAATCAGACCCAAATTCTCCCAAATGACTTGCGGTTCCACCAACATGCCAATAGAGGCAAAAAACAAACTGGCAAAGGTATCCCGCAAAGGCAATATTTTCTCCAAAACCTGTTGGGAATAGTCCAACTCGGCAATGGTTAAACCAGCGACAAATGCCCCCATTTCAATAGAAAGTCCCAAATGGGCCGTTACCAAAGCCACACCCAAACACAAAGCAATGACTGTCAGCAAAAACAGCTCGTTGCTTTCCGTTTTGACAATATTGCGAATTAAAGGAGGCACCAACCAACGACCGGCAGCTAAAGCGGCGGTTAGGAAAATCGTGACTTTTAAAACAGCTGCTACTAAGGAAGAAAAAAGACTTTGCGGTTCCTGCAAAGCCGGCAAAATTGCCAGCATCACCCCCAAACTCAAATCTTGAACGATCAGAATCGCCAGCATAATTTGCCCGTGAACAGTATTGGTTTCCCCCCGTTCGGTGAGAGTTTTTAGCACCACAGCCGTAGAGGAAAGAGATAAAACCGCCCCCAAGAAAATTCCCTGAATCAAACCAGACACCAACCCCAATAAAGTTGTTAATATGGCGACCATGGCGATGGTGAACCCAATTTGAATAAAACTACCTTTCAGGGCAATATCTTTGACACGTTTGAGTTCCGCTAGGGAAAATTCTACACCTAGGGTAAACAACAGAAAGGCAACGCCAATTTCGGCGAGGGATTTAATTTGTTCGACGTCGTTTAACAAGCGAAAGCCAAATGGTCCCACCAATAAGCCGCTTGCTAAATATCCTAAAAGGACAGGTTGTCGCAAGCGATTGGCAATGTAACCGCCGAGGGCGGATGCGCCTAAAACTGTGGTAATATCTAAGATAAAATGAGGTTCGCTGGCCATATTTTTCGATCGTTGAAATAGGTGTTCTAAAAAGGGCAAGCAGTGGGGGAGACTGTCGTTGTCGAAATAAAAAAGTTTTTGGCTGGATGGTGCTATTTTCTACAAAACCATTGACAAATGACAAACAAGCACGGACAAATAATACTAGTACCGCCGAGTGCATAAGGAGAAACGGCTATGGCAGCGATGGAAATTCGTAGCGAGTGGGTGAAGGTTCCCAACGCCGACCTACAAATTGACAGCTATTTAGCCCAACCGACAGCAGAGGGGACCTATCCTGGCATTATCGTGCTGCAGGAAGTCTTTGGGGTCAATGCCCACATTCGGGAAGTAACGGAAAAAATTGCCCGCCAAGGATATGTTGCGATCGCGCCGGCTTTGTACCAACGCACGGCCGGTGGTGGTTTTGAAACCGGATATTCCGATGAAGATTTGGAATTGGGCAGAAAATACAAAAACATGACCAAGGCATCGGAACTTCTCAGGGATATCCAAGCGGCGATCGATTTTCTCAAAGGTCAAAAGAATGTTAAATCAACAGGGTTTGGCTGCATTGGTTTCTGCTTTGGCGGTCACGTGGCCTATTTGGCGGCAACCCTCAACGATATTCAAGCGACGGCTTCTTTCTACGGTGCGGGTCTGGTTAGCATGACCCCAGGTGGCGGCGAACCTACGATCGAGCGTACGCCGGAAATTAATGGGACGGTGTATGCATTCTTTGGTACGGAAGACCCGTTAATTGCTTTGGAAGAAGTAGACCAAGTGGAAGCAGCGTTGCAGAAACATCAGGTTCCCCACAAAGTTTTTCGCTACCAGGGGGCTAGCCACGGCTTTTGCTGCGACCATCGGGAAAGCTACCACGGACCAGCGGCTACCGATGCGTGGAACCATGTTTTTGAAGAACTGTTTCCCCAGTTGAAATAGGGCAGCGAGGGGGGCTGGTTTCTCCCGAGGAGATTGACACTCTCACGAATAGAATTCGTGAGATTCTCGCTTCATTGGGTGTGCCTAGATGGATTAGCTATGCTAGTCCATCCC
>NZ_LNDC01000166.1 GCF_001870905.1 Geitlerinema sp. PCC 9228 | reverse complement strand
AAAAAACCATATTTGTCAAACCAATACACGATCGTTCGTCGTTCAAAAAGCGATCGCCTTTGGTAGAGCTAAGGTCGCGATCGCTTCTCCTATGCTCATAAAAAACAATATTTGTCAAACCAAACGCGATCGTCTGAGAAACCAAAAGCGATCGCACGCGCTATCCTAGAAAAAGCAATTTCGAACCAATCAAAAAGCGATCGAAAACCTACTGTTGTTGCAACCAAGCCTGCAAATCTTCCACACTGAAATCCAATAACGCCTCTGCCAGCGTTTCCACTTGTTCCCCAGACAGGCGACGAATCTGTTGTTCCAGAGAAGGATCTAAATTTCCCAAACGACGATTTAAAAGACGCCATACCAACTGAACTTCAGCTTCTTGTCGTCCTTCCTGTCGTCCTTCTTGTCGTCCTTGTTCCAAACCTTCTTTCAAAATTTCTTGATACCAGGGAGACTCTCTTAAAACCGCCATATCCCACCTCATAATTTGCTGTACTATTGGTCGTTCTAGCACAAACGATGCAAAGAACGATGCATTTATTTTATACGATCGCTTCTCTGGAAGATCGAACCAATCCCATGACGCGCAGTTCCTTCATGATACCTAAATTGAGAATGCGATCGTTCGTTATTGAATTTCTATCGATCTCGTTCGTATCATCAATTGCATCGAGGCAGCCAATTTTCATCCAGTACCTGTTCCACCGACCCCAGAGGATTTTCCGGAAACGTCTCCAAAGGCAACTGCGATCGCTTCGCCGCAATTTCTCGTCCATCTTGATAGCATTCTTCCCAAACAGCCAACAGATGATTTTTTAAACTCGGACTGGCTTTCAACTCCCTTTTAATTTGCTTGCGAAAGCTCAAGATTTCCGCTTCCCAATGCCCTCGATTTTCCCCCAATCGATCCTGCCAAAATCGAAATTTCAAAAGATGCTCGAACAAGCGCGTAAGCAAACTTTCCAGCTTTCTCTTTTCTCGGCGACTCAAATCCGCAATTTCCTCTATTAAATGGTCCCAATCGACCGCTTGAAAATTACCATCTTTCAGTTTTTGTACCGTATCCAAAATCCATAGATGATAATCCCGTTCGTACAAACTTTCTCTTTCCTTATGTTGGGATTCCCATGCCATCCTTGCTTATCTCCCAATCTCATTTCATTCGTCTAAAAAAGCAATTCCTAGGGAACCAAAAAGCAACTCCCAGGGAACCAAAAAGCGATCGAAAACCTACTGTTGTTGCAACCAAGCCTGCAAATCTTCCACACTAGAGAAATCCAACAACGCCTCTGCCAGCGTTTCCACTTGTTCCACAGACAGGCGACGAATCTGTTGTTCCAGAGAAGGATCTAAATTTCCCAAACGACGATTTAACTGACGCCATACCAACTGGACTTCAGCTTCTTGTCGTCCTTCTTGTCGTCCTTGTTCCAAACCTTGTTCCAAACCTTGTTGCAGACCTTGTTCCAAACCTTCTTTCAAAATTTCTTGATACCAGGGAGACTCTCTTAAAACTGCCATATCCCACCTCATAATTTGCTGTACTACTGGTAGCACAAACGAAGCAAAAAACGACAGCAAGGGCTCCAAGTCCCTCAAATCCTCATCAGCTCTCAACTCCTGCAATGCTTGTCGAACGACTGTTTGTTCTCCCCCACCCCGCAAAACCGGTACAAAAGGCAACAAACTCCGAATTTGCCGTTCAAACACCGTCTGTACTTCTACTTCCCACAAATTAATAACCCGGTATTCTTGATAGGCGCGTATTCCTTGAAAATTGGATTCGTAGCAGTTAGGAACTTGCGGGTTTTGAGCGTGAGGAAGAATATTCACTAACGTGGGATACACCGGTAGTTTGTATTTCTCCTCCACCAAACCGGTATAAGCTCGCATCCTTCTGGGGAGTTCCCCATTATAACGCAGTTGCAGTTCGTTGAGGAGCAGAAAAGTTCCGGTTTCCGGACTGGTCACTCTCAAGAGAATATCGTTTTCTCGCGTTACCCAGGGCAACTCAGAACTCAACATGGATTCCACATGAAGGTTGGGCATTTGGGTGAGCCATTGCGCCCAAGTATGGGGAGCGAGACTGATTAAGCGTTTGCCGCCTATATCTGCTGGTTTGGTCATAAGAAGCAATAAAAAACAATGGTTCCATCGATGGGTTGATTGTATAGCGTTTTCACTTGGCGTGTATATGATGCAATTGGTAGGGGCGGTTCGCGAACTGCCCCTACAGGGTTTCCCAATTTCTAGACATATTCCGTTTATATTTGATGTGAAATTGCTATCTACTCAATTCAAAAAGCGATCGCAGGTGCTATCCTAAAAAAAGCGATCGCACCCGAACAAAGCACTCCGGAGTGTCAGTAAAATCGCAATTTTTCGTTATAGGAATCTAATTGAAAAGACAGCGATCGCTTATTCAATTTTTAACCAATCAAAAATCTCCGTAGCCGACAGTTGCATATCTGGGAAATTTTCTAAAACTGGCAACCTTTGTTCATCCGATTTTACATCTGGAATGCCATCGGGTGGAAATACCATCACCGACTCATCTTTTGGGTCGATCAGCCATCCCAACTGCGTTCCTTGCTGCAAACAAAAAATAATTTTCTTGATAACTCGATTGGGAGATTGTTCGGGCGATAAAATTTCAATAATCCAATCGGGATGAAGTTCAAAACGATTGGCAATTCTGCCTTGTTCTGTTTTAGGAATGCGTTCCCAAGCAAAAACAGTAATATCCGGTACCATAGAAGAACCACCGAAAGTACACCTCAATTCCGTAAAAGCCAACGCCACTTTATTAGCTCTTCCTACTTCATTAATCCTGGCAGATAGATAAGTTTGCAGAATGCTATGTTCTCCTTGTGGCATTGGCTTGGATTCAACCTTTCCATGAAAATATTCGCGATAGGGTTTCGTTTCCGGCCATGTCAAAAACGCCTCTAAAGAAATGTTTGTTTGATTTGTAGAAACCATCCCCATTTTTATCTCCTACCTATGAATACCATTTTTGGAAAATAACAATCGCCTTGATTTTCTCAAATTACCTCGGTAGGGGGGCGCTTCGCCACTCCCTACAAAAATGCCCCGATCGTATTTTGTAGAAATTTCAAGAAATTGTATAACAACACCGCAGAGCTTCTCCGTTACACTATCGAAATAGAGAACTGTTTCGCGATCGCTCTTAGCAACCATGAATCCAGCTACCAGCCACCCATTTTCCCCTACATTACCCACCCAGCTAGAACTCACTCTCCCCCTAGACGAGGAAACATTTTGGCGACTATGCCGCGACAACCAAAACCTACAATTCGAACGCACTGCTACCGGAGAACTTATTATCATGCCTCCCACTGGCGGCATCACCGGCGAACAAAACGCCGAACTCATTTACCAGCTGCAAGCTTGGAACCGCCAAACTCGTCTGGGTAAAGTATTTGACTCCTCTACCGGTTTTCGGTTGACCAACGGCGCGATTCGCTCTCCCGATGTAGCGTGGCTACCCAACGAAACTTGGGAAACCCTATCCCCAGAACAAAAACAAGGCTTTGTGCCCCTATGCCCCCATTTTGTCATTGAATTTCTTTCCAGCAGCGATATTTTGGAAAAAACCCGCAGCAAAATGCAAGAATATATCAACAACGGTACTCAGCTGGCATGGCTTATTGATTCTCAAAATCAACAAGTAGAAATTTACCGTCCCAACCAGAACCCAGAAGTTTTGGCATCTCCCACCACCCTCTCTGGAGACTCTATTTTACCGGGATTGGTTTTGGATTTATCCCCTGTTTTTGAATCAGAAATTTCATGATTTGCTGCACAAAATGCAAGATAGAGAAAAAGCGATCGCTATTTTCCCAACATTAACGAATCTACTGTTGTTGCAATCAAGCCTGCAAATCTTCCACACTAGAGAGATCCAACAATTCCTCTGCGAGCGTTCCCACTTGTTTCACAGGCAGGCGACGAATTTGTTGTTCTAGGGATGGATCTAAATGTCCCAAACGACGATTTAAAAGACGCCATACCAACTGGACCTCAGCTTCCTGCCGTCCTTGTTGTCGTCCTTGTTCCAAACCTTCTTTCAAAATTTCCTGATACCAGGGAGATTCTTTTAAAACCACCATATCCCACTTCATAATAAGAAGCAATGATTTTATTTATAGATTTATCTTAGTAAAAAGCGATCGCACCAATCAAATCAAAGCCTCGGTGGAGAGCGTTGGGTGGAAAATACCCACCCAATTTGGCAAATTCGTGGTATTGTTTGCTTGCTTTGGTTAGGAAACCAAAACCGCTACCCGACGATATCGCTGACAATGGCTCCCGCTAGTGGATTGTCGAAGCTACTATGTCGGAACAACCAATTGAGCAAGGCTGGTTCCAAGTCAAATTCCTCAACGGAAACTTTGCCTTCGATTAATAGCAAAACCATCTTCATATGCAATTCGATGGTTGTTTCTTCGGCATCGTAGATTTTTAGCCGACAGTGCTCGCAGGGGTATTCTTCGATATTCGTGCCAAAATCTTGGAAGTAGTCGTTACAAGAACGTATGGTATTTGCTTTTGCGATCGCGTCTAATTTAGCAAAGAAATCTTCGATGTTATCCTGAAATAGATTGGCTTTGAGCGTCCCCTGCAAATGACCGTCTTCTTGAGAAGTTACATCGAAAAGACCGAGATCGAGTCTTTCGTTAACCGCTGCTTCTAGTTGCTGGGGATTCACTTGTCTGAAACTTTGCGTTGTAAAGCTTTTAACCACACCCAGGCCGTAATAGGTTCCCATAATCGAACTCCTTATGAAACGTATCTGGAAATGAAGTATGCGGAGAAAGTACAGCTATACCAGATCGCCGATCGATGCTTCTAAGAAAACGCTAAAATACTTCCGCCACCCCAAGAATGTTAATCTACTCCCAAAGATAACATATAATATTTTTTCTAAACAATAAAAATGAGATAATTTTTACAAAATAGCGTGTTTTTATGCTACAAAATGGCGATTTAAGCTTAATTTTCCTTTTCCGATCGCGATCGCCGAACGTAATCTTGATGTTCTGAGGAAGCAATGCCTGAGTTGAGTACCGTCAAAACTTGTTGCATTTCCCTTGCCAACAAAGCCGATACATCCAGCCACAAGCCAGGGAAAAAACGACTTTTCAAGCATCCCGACTCATCCAGTTGCTGCTGTTGGTAGGTGCCTTCTTCCCACACATACCAGCGAAACTCTTCGTCTTGTACCAACCAAACCAGATATTCTCGTACGCCATGACGGCGATAAACCTGCAATTTATCGTGCAAGTCATAAGAGGCGCTACTGCTGGCTACTTCCACAATAAGTTCTGGCGCTCCCTCTACGTAATCGTCTTCACTAATGCGAGAGGTTCCCCCATTAGACTCATCCAAACGAAGCAAAGCATCTGGTTGCACTTCATTATCAAAATCCAAACGCACTGTCGCATTATCTCCTAACATCAAACCTGGCGTAGCAACTTTATAAGTTCCCAGCCAAATCATGATATTGGCGTGGGGTTCGCTATGACTTTGCATTTTTACAGGGGAAACCACGTAAACCACTCCTTCAACGAGTTCTGCTTTTTTGACATGGGGCATTTTGTGGTAGCGTCGCTCGAATTCCGCACGAGTCAAGCGATCGCCATTTTCTAGAATTCTTTCCGGTTTCCGATCTCCTAACTTGGCTTTACTCATAAGTTTATCTCCCAAAGTCCATTTCCTATTGTATCCACTTCAGTAGCTACTGCGGAAATTGAGCGTGTCGAAGCGTTGTTGGTAGGGGCGCTTCGCGAAGCAACCCTACAAAAATGCCTCTATTATTTCTTGCAGACTATTAAGGAAATGGCATAAAATGCTAGGAATAACGATTGGATTGCAGCGTAAATAATGATTCAAATGATAATTTTAGCGATCGCTATGGTAATAACAAACGTAACAAACCGATAATAAAACAAGGCACTTTAAGGAAACTTGTGTTTAAAATAGTTAGCAAAACTGGCAAAACAACTACAGTCGTCAACTAAAAGACTATGCACTACCAGGATTGGTTGGTTTCTGCCGCTTTTTCCGAACTGCAGCTGAGGGCAAATCAAATTTTACTGCCTTGCCAAGCTAGCCAATGGAGGATATATGAGAAAATGGTAGGAGAATCATTCCCTATCCCCTGAGGTACAATCATGGCACCAGCGATCGAACCTAGCTCCACGCAAGGCAACCATCCATTTGATGAGAACATTCCAGCAGCAAGCATTATCGATAACAAAACCCTCAAAGCCATTACCTTCGATTTGGCTGGCTACTGGATTGCGATTCCCATTTCTTACGTGGTAAAAGTGATTAATGCACCTCCCGGTCAAATTAGCCAAGCCAATGGTGTGGGATTGGTCCATTTAAGCAACTATGCTATTACTGTTGTAGACTTACACCAACGATTGAATTTAGGTCAGAGCAATATCGACTCCCAAAACCAGAAATTTTTAATTGTTATTCGTATAGGAAACAGCGATTTGTGTTCTGTTCCCGTCAGCGAACCACCAACTTTGCTGGATATCCCCCTAGCTGAAATTCGCCAACTCCCTAACTCTTATCGGCGTTCCCATCCCCTCGGCATAGCCTCCCACGTGGCGATGGTTTCCTATAAAGAGGAGGAAGACCAAGAAGAAGAAACTTTGGAAGTCTTTGTTTTGGATATGAAGCAGGTTTTTGAAGGGCAATAGTGGAGGAGTGGGAGGAGTGGGAAGAGTGGGAGGAGTGGGAAGAGTGGGAGGAGTGGGAGGAGTGGGAGGAGGGGGAGGATGTTCAGTTAATATTTTTTCTATGCATTCAGATGCCTAAAATAGGAAATTTTCATGGATTCTCAAGAACGGAAAAAACAACTGCGCCAACAACTTATCCAGAAACGACGCTCTCTCGAACCTTCTCAATGGCGAACCTATAGCGATCGCTTGTGCGATAACTTGACAAATAGTTCATTTTATGCTAAAGCTAATACCATACTCGCCTATTTCAGCTTTCGCAACGAACCCGACCTCAGCCCTTTATTTGAGGATAGCAGCAAAATTTGGGGATTTCCCATTTGCGTGGGCGATCGCTTGACGTGGCACCGCTGGCAACCTGGCGACCCGCAGGTTAAAGGTCGCTATGGCATTCTCACGCCAGCCGAAACCGCACCCACCATCGACCCAGAAAGCGTCGATCTAATTTTGGTTCCTGCCGTAGCTTGCGACCAACGGGGATATCGTCTGGGATACGGCGGCGGATTTTACGATCGCTTATTTGCCGAACCCCCTTGGAATACTATTCCCAGTTTAGGCATTATTTTTGATTTTGCCTACCTAGACCACCTCCCAGCCGACTCTTGGGATTCTCCCCTTTCCGGTGTTTGCACCGATGCTAACTTCTATGCTACCTCCTCCAACTAGTATCAAATCCGTTTCATATTGACCACGAAAACTTATGGGGATGGGGGGAACTACGGGAGACAACCATGGGGATGGGGGCAACCACGGGAGGCAATCACGGGGATGGGGGCAACCACGGGAGGCAACCACGGGGATGGAGGCAACCACGGGAGGCAATCACGGGGATGGAGGCAACCACGGGAGGCAACCACGGGAGGCAACCACGGGGATGGGGGCAACCATGGGGATGGGGGCAACCACGGGGGGTTGCCCCTACGTATAATGCCCTTTTCCAATCAATCTACTTCGATACTCCTACGTTCTGATTCCCACGAGCTGCCGATTGTAGCGATTGAACCGTTTCAATGGTGTGTTCGGCAGCGCGGTCGATTTCTTCTTGAGTGTTGAAGCGACCAATGCCAAACCTGATCGAAGCAAAGCCTAAATCTGCGGAACGACCCAAGGCATGCAAAACGTGGGAAGGTTCCCGTTTGGCGGAAGTGCAAGCCGAACCGGAAGAGACAGCCATCACTGGCTGCAATCCCAGCAACAAAGCATTGCCATCGACCGATTCCACGCTCACATTTAAATTTCCGGGCAAGCGATGGGTTAAACTACCGTTGAGATGAATGCCGTCAATATGGCGAATTTTCTCCCACAAGCGATCGCGCAATGCCTTTACCCGTTGGCTTTCCGTTTCCATCTCCTCTAAAGCCACAGACACCGCCTTGCCAAATCCTACGATGAGCGGTGCAGGCAGGGTTCCGGAACGCATCCCCCGTTCGTGGTCGCCTCCATGGATTTGCGGTGCCAAGTTCACTCTAGGATGGCGGCGGCGCACGTACAAAGCACCAATTCCCTTGGGTCCGTAAGCTTTATGGGCGGTCATAGAAAGCAAATCGATATTCATTTTTTGCACGTCCAAGGGAATCTTGCCAATGGCTTGGGCGGCATCAGTATGGAACAAAACGCCGGCTTCGTGGCAAATCGCCCCAATTTCTTCAATGGGTTGCAATACGCCAATTTCGTTATTGGCAGCCATCACCGATACCAAAATTGTATCTTCCCGAATAGCTTGCTTGAGTTGCTCCAAATCCAGCAAACCATCTGCCTGTACCGGCAAGTAGGTTACCTCAAATCCCAATTTATCTAAATATTTGCAAGCGTCGAGAACGGCGTTGTGTTCTGTTTGTACCGTAACAATATGCTGTCCCTTGGAAAAATAAGCTTCTGCTACGCCTTTGATAGCTAGATTGTTGGATTCCGTCGCACCGCTGGTAAAGATAATTTCCACAGGCGTCGCGCCAATTGCCTCGGCGAGGGTTTCCCGTGCTTGTTTGACAGCCGCTTCCGTTTCCCAGCCATACATATGTTGAACGCTGGCTGGATTGCCAAAATATTCGCTAAAAAACGGCTGCATGGCTTCCATAACCCGTTGGTCAACGGGGGTGGTGGCGTGGCAATCTAGGTAAATTGGACGGTTGGTCATGGTTGGAAGGGGGTTGGCTGCATTTTGGAGGAGAGGAGGGGGGCGTCGGAGCGTCGGAGCGTCGGAGCATGGGGGCGTCGGGGCGTCGGGGCGTCGGGGCATCGGAGCGTCGGGGCATCGGAGCGTCGGAGAAAACAACCATTATATCTCCCAAGCTCCCAGGCTCCCAGGCTCCCAGGCTCCCAGGCTCCCAGGCTCCCAAGCTCCCAGGCTCCCAGGCTCCCAGGCTCCCAGGCTCCCAGGCTCCCAAGCTCCCATCCTTATCGACTATGATAACTAAAATTCAATATTCTCTGGCGTGCGGGGGAAGGGAATGACATCGCGGATGTTGCCCATACCAGTCATATATTGTATGAGACGCTCGAAGCCTAAGCCAAAGCCGGCGTGGGGAACGGTTCCGTAGCGGCGTAGGTCTAAATACCACCACAAATCGTCTTGGTTCAACCCCATTTCTTGGATGCGTTTTTCTAGCATATCCAATCTTTCTTCCCGTTGGGCACCGCCTATAATTTCGCCAATTTTGGGTGCCAGTACGTCAAGAGCAGCCACGGTTTGACCGTCGTCGTTTTGCCGCATATAGAAGGCTTTTATGTCGCGGGGATAGTCGGTGACGATGACGGGTTTGCCAAATACTTCTTCGGTGAGATAGCGCTCGTGTTCCGATTGTAGGTCTGCTCCCCATTCTACCGGGTATTCAAATTTGCGATCGCTTTTTTGCAGAATCTCGATCGCTTTGTTGTAGGGAATTCGCTCAAATTCGCTATCAATAATATGGCGGGCAGTGTCCAAAACCGTACTGTCAATGCGTTTGTTGAAAAACTCCATATCCTCCGGACACCGTTCCAAAACCGCCTGAAACACATATTTGAGAAATTCCTCCGCCAAATCCATATCCCCTTGCAGGTCGCAAAAAGCCATTTCCGGCTCTACCATCCAAAACTCCGACAAATGGCGGGAAGTATTGGAATTTTCTGCCCGAAAGGTAGGTCCAAACGTATACACATTGGTAAACGCCAGCGCCATCGCCTCCGCTTCCAACTGACCGCTGACTGTCAAAGAAGCGCGTTTGCCAAAGAAATCCTCTTCAAAATTCACGCTGCCATCTTCATTGCGGGGAAGATTGTTCAAATCCAAATTGGTCACCGTAAACAATTCCCCAGCACCCTCGCAGTCATTCGCCGTGAGAATGGGAGTATGCACCCACAGAAACCCCCGTTCTTGGAAAAATTGATGAATAGCCGCCGAACAAGCATTGCGGACTCGAAACACAGCTCCTAAAGTATTCGTACGCGATCGCAAATGAGCGATCGACCGCAAAAACTCAAAAGAATGGCGTTTCTTCTGTAAAGGATAGGTATCTGCTTCTACCTCACCGTACACCTTAACATCGCTCGCACGCAATTCGATGCGCTGTCCTTTGGCTGGCGACTCAGCAATCGTACCGCTAATTTCCACCGCCACCCCGGTATTGAGCTGTTTGAGAACATTTTCGTAGTCGGGATAATTGCGGTCAAAAATCACTTGCAAATTCGCCATGGAGGAACCATCGTTAACCTCCACAAAAGCAAACTCCTTTAACTCGCGTTTGGTACGAATCCACCCGCGTACCGTTACTTCCGTCTCTGGCTGAAAACTACGTAAAACAACGCCAACCCTTTGTACTTCCATGAACCTCCATCCTTATAATCGAACGACAAAATAGCAGTTGCCTATCCTACAACCAACGGTTACACAAACGTTTCTTCTACAAAACTACCGTGCAACCCATAGGGAACGTGATGTTTTAAATGCAGACGTGCGATTGGTCCTGGGGAAATATCCTTAGCATTGAAAATCAGTATATCAGAGCGATGGTGGGCAGCGTTGTAGGTCAGCATCAACACCCAACCGTCGTCTTCTTCCGTAGCGTTGGGATGGGGAACAAACACCGGTTCCCCCGCAAAGCTACGCGGTGCCAAACTCCAGAACTGCGAACAACCCTCTTCGGCAGCCGGATCGAATTCTGCCGGAATACTGGTTCCCTGAAGTTTCTGCAAATCTACTTTCAACAAAGCTTGCAACGGTGCATTTCCCGTCGGCGCGTGGGTAGCCGCCAAATAGAGATAGCGATACGATTGACCGACGTTTTGGGGATGCAGGGAAGGAAACTCGCAAGTACGCCGTACCAATAACTCAGGCGTGACCTTTTCGCTGTCTAAATCAATACAAAAACGCCACAGTTTCCCGGCTGGATAGTCTTCAAAATTAATTTCGCGAAAATCGGTATCCGGTTCTACATTGGGAAAATAATCGTAGCAAATGGAATCCAAATAGATGCGGTTGCCCTCGGTAAAGGCATTGGCATGGTGAAAGACAAAGCAAGGGTCGGTTTCCAAAATTTTAACTTCTTTTCCTTGCTGGCGGGGAATCAAGACAATTTTGGTGGGTTGGTTGGGGTCAAACCGCAAACACTGCGCCGCACCGCGCAAGCCTAATACGTAGGGAATGGGATTGAATTGAACGGGATTTTGACAAAAAATGCAGTATTCCGGGGTAATTGCCATGTCGTGTAGGAAGGCAAACCCAGGTATGCTGTGGGATTTTTTCTGTAGCAGTTTGCCGTCGCTGGCAAATTCAAAAATGGTGATGGTAGTGGAAAGACCGGGTTCTACAGAAAAATTAATCAACCGTTTGTCATCGCTGCCGGGTTCGATGCGTGGGTGGGCAGCAAATGGCTGGTCCGATGCTAAGATACCATCGAGATGGTCAACGCCGATGGTTTCCAGATTTTGGGGATTGAGCTGATGGGGAACCGAACCTTCCCACAGTGCCAGCAGTTTGCCTCCCCAATAGATAATATGGGTGTTGGCAATGTTCTTGGCTTTCATATCAAATATATTTGCTAGCCAACTCCCGGGTTTCTGGGTGCCAAATACGCCGCGATAGAGGATTTTGCCGGCTTTTTGTTCGGCGAGAAAGCCTTCTGTGCGTACGAAGCGATTTTGATAGTAGGCTTTCCCGTCGCGGAAGGTAATGGCACTCACCATGCCGTCGCCGTCGAAGGGATGCGCGATGGGTTGACCGTTGATATCGAGCAACCCCGGTCCGTTGCGAAATAGGGTACCGTGTAACTGTTGGGGAATTTCCCCTTCGATGTCTTCAATCCAGTAGTTATATTCGTTGGGTTGGGATTCGTAGCCTTGTTGCCAGTCGCTACGGCTATAAGATGCGGTGGGTTGGGATGCAGTTTTCATAGGAAAGTTTTTAATGCTTGCGGCAGTGTTGGGCGATAATGGAAAAATATTGAAATCGAGACGACCTACAGGTGGTTTCTTTACCGGCGAACCACCGGCAGATGTTACTTTTTGCTAAAAATTAAAAATTTTTATTACTTTTTCCAAATAATTGTAACACAAGCGGTCCTGGGATAGCTATCTAGAAATGAATTTCATGACCAGTTTGTCTGTTGCCCGCGCTTCGCAACGACAGACATAAGGGGATGGCGGGATAGAAAGATACGGTCGATGGTTGTTTGCTGTTTGTCAACCCTTTCCATTCTATATCGGGGAGGGGAAGGTAAATGGGGATTGGTTCTAACGGTTTTTGTCTAATTCGGTGTCATAGCAAATCCGTACTGGGAAGACCCGAAAAATTCCCCAGGCTAAGGCTACAACTTCTTGTGGTTTTTTCCCTCCTCCCACTCCTCCCACTCCTCCCCCTCTCCCACTCCTCTATCTCAAATTGACAAACGAGCGCGATCGCTGCATCCGCTTTAAAAAACCGTTTTCATATTTCGCCCAATATAGAACATATCGGCAATTTGGGGGGTGCCTATCCCGGGCAATTGCTGGTTTTGATTGGCGGATAAAGCAGGCGCGATCGCTTGCTGGCAATCCGAGAGGAAAAGACAAGCAAAAGGAAAATTTAGATGCATCCACGAGAAATTATCCTGGAACTGAGCCATAACTGCAATTTGTCTTGTATTATGTGCGGTTTCAAAAAAGAACGAAACCAGCCCCACTATTTTATGACCGAGGAAACCCTCCATCAAGTTATGGATGCGATCGCGTATCCACCAGAAATCATCCGTTTAAATGGTCGGGGCGAAAGCACCATTCATCCCAAATTTCCCCAGTTTCTGGCTTGGATTCGAGAAAAATGGCCCCATTCACAGCTGCATTTGTTCACCAATCTCAACATTCAGGATCCCCAGCGGGTGGAATTGCTCAAAAAATACGGTATCCAGCTTTTTATTTCCATAGACTCTCCCAACCCAGAAGAACTCGCCCAAATTCGCCGGGACGCGTCTTGGGAAATCGTGGAACGCAACCTCAATCTCTTGCGCAACCATCAACCCAGACCCTATTTTGTTTTTACCATACAAGCAGAAAACTTGCATCGCCTCAAAGATATTGCCCATTTAGCTGCCGCACATAACGTGGGTTTGATTTACAACGTCGTCAGAAGCGATGCGCCAGACCATTATTTTCTCAATCGGGTCATATCCGAACTTGGCGAAATTAGGAATGCGCTGGTAGAAGCCAAAGAAATATTGGCGGCTGTATCTCTCCAGTGTTTGATTCCCGACCAAATTCAAGGGGTAGACTTAGATTTAGAAGTTGCCAACCCATCCAACGGCAAGCTTGCCACTTGCCCAGCTTTGTATCGGGAAGCCTGCATTCAATACGACGGATACGTCACTCCTTGCAATATGTTCCATCCCCAACGTTTTGGTCATATCAGCGAAGGAAGTGTTGCGGAAATTCTCGATGGGGCAGCGGCGAGGGCATTTCGTTCCCATCACCAAGAAGATTCTTACTGTCAAAATTGTGCTTGGCTGGGAGGTGGAGAATGAGTTTAACAGTGCCTTCTGTGAAACTAGAACTTTTTGAATATTGGTGGAACCAGTTACCCAACCATCCCTATCGGGTACAATTTTTACTAACGAAGATGGTAGAAGCGATCGCATATAAACTCTCTACAACGGGCAAGTTAGCGCTAAAACAGGAACAGCCAACCACTGCCAAATCGGTTTTCCAACTGCCACCGAAACTTGTGAAAAATCAGGTCAAACTGGATTCCCAGGTAGCAGTGGTTATTCCTGCCAAATGTTGTTCGGTGAAAGATGGCGACCTTCTCCAGCGGGTGATATCCAGCCTGCAAAACCAGCCTGCTTATGTTATTGTGGTTAACGATGGTTCTTCGTACTGGCCGCACCTTCAGCCGTGGGTGCAGGTTTGGACTCATTCTCAATCCCAAGGTCCAGCCGTCGCTAGGAATACAGGGATAAAGGCGGCGCTTGAGTTGGGGGTGGATTTCATTCTGTTTACGGATTCCGATTGTATTCCCTCTGCCAATTGGGTCAGCGAAGCGCACCGGGGATTTTTAGAGAATCCATACATTCATGCTATTTCCGGTCGTACGGATGCCGCCAGCCATACATGGTTCGACCGCTACCACCAAATCAATGGCACCCTCAACGGTCGGCGTTTTCAAGATTCTAACATTTTGCTGTACGGACCGACTTGTAATTTAGCGATCGCGCGTCCGGTAGCAGAATCGATACAATTTGACGAGTCTTTTCCCCATGCTGCTGGCGAAGATATCGATTTTTGCGTTCGCATGATGGTAGCCGGATTTCGAGGGGTTCATCGCCATTCTATGGTGGTTGCCCATGATTTTCAATTTCAGCCTGGCAACTTTATCGGGAATTTAAGGAAATTCCTGCGGCAATTCTGGAAATATGGGTCGGCTGAGGGGAGATTGCTTGCCAAATTTCCAGATTATTATGCCTATTTTGGGCAAACTGAAGAAATTGCCAGCGATCGCCATGGTATATAACCATAATAAACCATTCCACACGGCGATCGCCAAGGAAATCTGCCTGCCATCCTGCTATTAATTGCCCTTGATGTAGGGGGAAAGGAATGACCTTTCTTTATCCCCCTACAAATTCCGCGTTAACCGATTCATGAAGTAAACAATTGCAGCTAGAAAAACAGGCAAGATAATTAAAAATACCACCAATCCGAGAGAAACGTACTGAAGCGCAACATAGATAGCTACTGCATAGGGAATTACGAGGGCTAACCCCACAATTATAACTTTGCGACGTGTCCATTTAATCTCCCGTTTGAGGATCTTAGCTTTGCCACCTTCTAAGTCTTCTGCTTTTTGGGGTCCTGGAAGTCGGCGCAAGATTCCCTCCTCAGCTAGTGCAAACACCTTTCCCATATCTTATCGCTGTTTGCCTCCTAACCGTCATGCTGAGGAAAAATCTTTGCGATTCCCTTCCCGCCACTAGCTGCGATCGCTACAATCAAGAATAGAGACGTTGCTTTGAAAACCGACAACCCCTAGCAGCCAATTTCAAACTATGAACTATCCCATTCAAAAATCCGAAGCCGAGTGGAAACAACAGCTCACCGAAGAACAGTTTCGGGTGACGCGCAAAAAAGGTACCGAAAGACCATTTACCGGTGAATATTACAATAAAAAAGAAAAAGGAATTTACAAATGCGTTTGCTGCGGCAACGAACTATTTAGTTCCGATACCAAATACGACTCTGGTACGGGGTGGCCCAGTTTTTGGGCACCTCTATCTGAGGAAAAAGTAGCCAAAGAAACCGATCGCAGCTTGTTTATGACCCGTACGGAAGTCCTTTGTTCTGCCTGTGGCGCTCATTTGGGTCACGTTTTTGACGACGGTCCTGCCCCTACAGGTCAGCGTTACTGCATGAACTCTGTTGCCCTGGATTTTACGCCAGATAATAAGTCTGACAGTTAGTTAGGTGCGTACCGAGCGTGGGAGCGTGGGAGCGTGGGAGCTTGGGAGCTTGGGAGCGTGGGAGCCTGGGAGCTTGGGAGCTTGGGAGCGTGGGAGCCTGGGAGCTTGGGAGATATAATGGTTGTTTTCTCCGACGCTCCGATACCGCCGATGCCCCGACGCTCCGATACCCCCGATGCCCCGACGCCCCGATGCTCCGATGCCCCGACGCTCCCATGCCCCGACGCTCCCATGCCCCGACGCTCCGACGCCTCCCCTTCTTTTCTAAGTTTCTGATTAAAATAAGAACTGTAAAATCAACCCCCCTACCGAGCCAACGAACCGTTCTACCTGTTCGCCGAAACTGTCGGAATCTTCTTCTTTCATGTCTTCCAAACGCGCTACCAGTTTGGAGGCAGTTTCTTGAGCTTCCGGGCTGCCTTCCTGTTCGTAAATTTCCAAAGCTGCTTTGGCGTATTCTAGAGATGCTTCTTGGTTACCCAGACGGAGCATGGCAAGACTAATCCCCATGTAAGAAGGGGCAAAGGAATCATCCCGCGCGATCGCTCGTTCAAAATAATCGATCGCTTGTTCGTAGCTACCCCCTTGTGCTTCCTGCATGCCCCACTGATGGAATAATTCGGCACTTCCGATATCGGGAGGGAGTCCTACCGCATCTTTTAAGTAGGCATTGCCAATGTTAGAACCTTCGGTGGCGGCATTGAGCAAATAGGCACGACGCAAATCTGTATTGGTGAGTTTTGCCCCCGTTAAATCAGCACCCTGGAGGTTGGCACCGTATAAAGTAGCACCACTGAGGTCGGCACCTCTGAGATTAGCACCGCGCAAGTCAGCCCTGGATAAGTTTGCTCCCCGTAAGTCAGCGTTCTGCAAGTCAGCGCGAATGAGGCTGGCATGGGTTAAGCCGGCGTCGATTAAATCGCATCCCGCACATTCTTTTGTCGAGAGCAGTTGCTGCAAATCTTCGATACTTTCCGCTGTTGCTGGGATTGCAGTTAGAACTATGGCAGCAGTGGCAAAGGGGAGAACTTTCATATCTAGCTCCTAATAATAAAAAATCAAATTGGTAAAAATTCTGTAGAAATTTTCTAATTTGGCATGAGAGTTGGTTAGCTGTTGCTATTCTACTCGGTTTGCTCCCCAAACTAGCAGATACCAAGCTTGCTATCCCAACTTCCCAGGTTTTGGTATTATTGCGTGCTGTCGGCAATGGTTAATGCCATTTGGTAGATTTCTCGGCGGGGAAGGTTGGTAACCGTTGCTAGTTGGCGGCTGGCTTGCGATCGCGAATAGCCCTGTGCTAGCAATTGTTGCAGTTCGGTTTTGATGGCGGCGGGCGACCAAGATTTTTCTGTAGCCGTATTGCCTGCCAGTACGATTGTATACTCTCCTTTGGGATTGGTTTGACTGTGGCTAGCGATCGCATCTGCTACAGTTCCCCGCCAAAAGTCTTCGTAGCGTTTGGTAATTTCCCTTGCCACCACCACTTGACGGTTTTCGCCCAAATGGCTGGCCAAATCTTGTAATGTTTGTACGATCCGGTGGGGCGCTTCGTAAAAGAGTAACGTGCGGGTTTCGGCTTGTAAAGACTGTAAAATTTGCGATCGCACTTTGGATTTTAGCGGCAAAAATCCCACAAACACGAACGCATCCGTGGGCAATCCCGACGCACTCAACGCCGCGATCGCTGCCGTTGCCCCCGGAATCGGTATAATAGAAATATTGGCCTCGATGCAAGCTTGTACCAACTCGCAACCAGGATCGGAAACTCCCGGCATCCCAGCATCCGTCACCAAAGCGATCGCCTTTCCCTGGTGCAAAGCTGTTAAAATATCCGGAATTCGCTTTTGACTGTTGTGCTGGTAGTAACTAAGTTGCGGCGTTTGAATTTGAAAATGCTGCAATAACTTCCCCGTATGGCGAGTATCTTCAGCAGCAATCAGGTCTACTTCCTGCAAAACCCGCACCGCGCGAAACGTCATATCTTCCAAATTGCCAATGGGGGTGCCTACCAGGTAGAGGGTTTTGGGTTGTACTTTATCCATAATTCGGCGATAGGTATTAGAAGGGAAAGACAGTGATGGGTTGATAGGGAGAGAAATGAAGTTTAATCATTCCACGTTCGGTTGCTCCCGCTCCCCATATCCGCACCCTACCGAAACTCGCTATGATAGAAACATAACGATCGCACCAAGCCAGAACCAGGTTATGAGTTTTTGCCTGAATCCTGCCTGCCAACGACCCCATAACCCTCAGGATAGCAATTTTTGCCTCCACTGCGGCCATTCCTTGCGATTGGGCGATCGCTATCGTGCCGTCAAACCTATCGCTGTCGGAGGCTTTAGCAGAACTTTTCTAGGAATAGACGAACATACACCCTCACAACGACCCTGCGTTATCAAACAGTTTTATCCAGAAAAAGGCAGCAATACCAGCGAGAAAGCGGTGGCGTTGTTTCAATCAGAAGCGGAACGTTTGGAAACCCTAGGCAAACACCCCCAAATTCCAGAATTGTTTGCCTACATCGCCGAAACCAATCCCCAATATCTGGTGCAAGAATTTGTGGATGGGATGGATCTAGAAACAGAAGCGCAGCAAAATGGGGCTTTCAGCGAATCCCAAATTCGGCAAATTCTCAACCACCTGCTGCCAGTTCTGGATTTTATCCACCAACAACAGGTAGTGCATCGGGATATCAAACCCGCCAATATCATTCGCCGTCGGGAAGATGGGGCGTTGGTTTTGGTAGATTTTGGGGCAGCCAAGATGCTGACTGGCATTTCCCTGGCGCAAACTGGCACTTCCATTGGGTCTGCCGGATATGCCGCGCCGGAACAAACATTTGTTGACACTCTCACGAATAGAATTCGTGAGATTCTCGCTTCATCGGGTGTGCCTAGATGGATTAGCTATGCTAGTCCATCCCCGG
>NZ_LNDC01000165.1 GCF_001870905.1 Geitlerinema sp. PCC 9228 | reverse complement strand
ACTATCGGCTCTTGGTCTAGCCACTACTACGGGAACCTGGCTGTTCCCAAGCCCCGTCGCTTTAGCGCGGGGTCAGTGACAATAGCGACGCCATAACAAAACCAACCCCATCCAAAGAGTGATAGTTTGGTAAAGATGTAACCCTACCTGGCCGAACTACAATAGCCTCTATACCGTTTTCCAGGAATGCCTTTCTAAGGATGTTGTAAACCGGCCTGAATTCGACGGGGAAACGGTTCGGCAACGTTCGCTGTAAAAAGCGATCGCAAAAACCGTGGGGGTTTGTTTGGCAGGAAGACTAGCTGAGTCCTAGTTGACCGCGATATCCGGTAATAATTCTGGTGCCATCTTTGAGAATGTGAATTTCCATTTGGTCGCTAGCCCAGTTAATTTGGTCTTTGAATTGAGGATTAAAAATACGTACCCGTTGGTTGTTTGAAGAAACCGGGGAATCGGGGGTATTGACGGCTTGGGATTCTACGTAAGGTCCGTCGATTAAAATATCCAGTTGGGCAAGCAAATCCAAGGCGGCTGGTGGTCCTTTATCTGATTGCAGTTCGGTGAGGGTAAAACCGCTAAAAGACATTACGCTCAAACCACCGGCTTTCAGGCGTTTGGCTAAATCGGTTAACGCTGGTGCCTGCCAAAACGGTTCGCCACCAGAGAAAGTAACCCCTTCGTTTTCGGGATTGCTAAGAATTTTTTCGGCAAGTTCCTCAACGGAGATGAGTTGGTTGATTTCAAAGGACCAGGAGTCGGGGTTGAAACAACCGGGGCAATGGCGATCGCATCCTTGAACCCAAACAACGGCGCGTTTTCCCGGTCCGTTCACTTGGGATTCGTCTACATATCCCATGATGTTGAGGTAACCTGGGGGAATTTCGGTTTGGGAAGAGGTGGTCGGCTGAGGTGATTGGGTCATGGCTAATCTCCAATTTTATTAACCATTATAGAAAATCGTTTTATTTACATGCATTTATATAGGGCGGGGCAAATGCGATGGGGGAAAGTGGTGAGCTAGCCGTAGCTTCCCCCCATCCACAAAGTGGGAAATGAAAACTAGATCGTTCCCATTACTGAAAAAGTCTTGATGAAGGGTCCAGCCATGCGCGGATCTTTAATCATCGCGCCGTAATCTCCTTTTAAAAACTTGAGCTTGCCTTGCATGTAGGCAGAACCCAAGCCCATCATGTTGAGACCTTTATCAAACCACTTTTGCCAGTCTTCTGGAGTAGCGCGCAAGTCCCAGTTTAACTCTTGCCCTTCGTAGGCACCAGCATGAACGGCTTCTCCGTTTTCTACCACCAAAACACCTTTGGGGCTGTCTTCGCCTTTAAATCCGTAGCCAATTGTAGAGGTAAAATTAATTTTCGCCAGTGCATCCTTCAGTTCTGGCTCGGCATTCCATTTTTCCTTGTAGGTTTGCATCCACTCAGGAGAAAACATTTCCGGCATGAGTACCTCCGATTCTTAATTTTCGACTTCGCCCGTGCAACTCGCACTAGCTGTTTGTTTTCATGTCTATAAATTATTATATAGCTAAACAGTAATTAAAAGTCAATAGGGTTTGGTCGATCGTGGAGAAAGGCATGGGGGCATGAGAGCATCGGAGACGGCAATTCATTGTATTCCATTTAGCAAACTACTCCCAGCTCAGCCACTCCCACCTTCCCACACGCTACTAGCTGGCAGCAGCATCGTCTTGCCCTTGAATGGGAACTTCAATAATAAATTCCGTGCCTTCCCCTGGTGTGGAGTAAAAGCGGAGCCTTCCCTGGTGTTTTTGGGTGACAATTTGGTGGCTGATAGACATTCCCAACCCCGTGCCTTTGCCGATGGGTTTGGTGGTGAACATGGGGTCAAACAAATGTTTTTGCACCTCTTCTGGCATGCCGGGTCCGTTATCAACAATGCGAATGGTAACGCAGGGAACTTTAACTTCGGACTCGCTGAGGGTGCCAACTCCCGTTTGAATGGTAATAGTGGGTTTCTTGTTTAAATTATCTTGTTTTGCTTCAACTTCTTCCGATAAGGCATCCACCGCATTGGCCAAAATATTGGTAAAAACTTGATTGAGCTGTCCGGGATAGCAACATACTTGCGGCAAGTTGCCGTATTCCTTTTCCACCTGTATGCCGGGGAATGTGCCTTTGGCTTTCAGGCGGTGTTTGAGAATCAGCAGCGTGCTTTCTAACCCCTCGTGAATATCCACAAACATGCGCGAAGTATCATCAGCACGGGAGAAATTGCGCAAAGATAGGCTAATTTTACGAATTCTCTCCATACCCACTTTTAGAGATTCTAGGATGTTGGGAATATCCTCTACCAGATAATCTAAATCAATCTCTTCTTTGTGTTCTTGAATTTCATCGGGAGGCTCGGAATAATGTTTTTGATATAATTTGAGATGTTCTAATAAATCGTTATGATATTCTTCCAGGTATTTGATATTGCCCACCACAAAGCCCACTGGATTGTTGATTTCGTGGGCAACCCCGGCTACAAGCTGACCGAGGGTAGAGAGTTTTTCCCTTTGCACCAATTGAACCTGGGCAGTTTGTAACTCATCTAAGGTGTTTTGCAGTTCTTGAGTGCGGTTGGACACTCTTTCTTCTAAGGTTTGAGTCAAATTTTGCAGCCGTTTTTCCGCTGCTTTGCGTTCTTGTACTTCTTTGCTGAGCTTTTGGTTTTGTTTTTCTAAGGTCTTAGTAAGGTGACTGAGCTGTAAGTGGAGCCTCACCCGGGCGAGGACTTCTTCTTGGTGAAAGGGTTTGGTGACGTAATCTACTGCCCCCAATTTCAATCCTTTGATTTTGTCTTGGTTGTCTGTAAGGGCGGTCATAAAAATAATTGGAATATCTTGGGTGCGAGGTTGGGATTTCCACTTTTGGCATAATTCAAATCCATCCATACCTGGTAGCAAAACATCCAATAGAATTAAATCCGGCAGAGAAGCTTCCACTTCCTGAATGGCACTTTCTCCATTGTGAGCGCTGACAACCTGCATGCCGCCTCTTTGTAAAACCTGACAAAGGAGTTTGGCGTTGGCGGTACTATCTTCTACGACCAAGATTTTTGGTGGGGTCGACCTGTTATTCATCTTAGCAGCCTCTTATTCTGGTACGTAGCCGGAAAGCACAATCCCAACATGGTCTTGGTGTTTTCCGTATCAAGATGTTTGTCTGGATGTTGTTGGCGTTTGAGCGGTTGGTGGGTGGTAGGGCGATCGCGGAACAGCCGGTTCGGCCAAGCTATGGTACTAGCGTTCTCCCAAAATTGCGTCACGGTAACTTGGTACCAGCCCCAAGAAGCGATCGCTTCGGCGTGGTTTTCCCATGGCCATCAAATAAGCCCTCTGGCTTGGGAGATGGCTGTGGTTCCGTGCCCAACCCATTCTCCTATCGCTGATTTCGAGCGAGGGGTTCCTGTAACTGACGATTGCCCTGGAAATCAAGGCGATCGCCCCATAAAAGGGGAAAACAAGACCCCGAAGACATCCATGGTTGATTATATTTATTATCTTTCATTTCAACCTCTATTGCTGTGAGCCGGATCGCAGTTTGCGATCTTTTTTCCGATTAAAATTATATATCGGTAGTTTGCCCGCAGTTAGGCTTGGGCAAGTTCCTGGCGGCAGCGTTCCAGATAAATTTGGGCAACGCGGTCTTCGGGATTCAAACGCACGCAGGCTTGGAACAAATCCGCAGCTTCTTGCCAGGCGTGGCGGTAATAGGAGAACAACCCTTGCTCAAAAATGCCCACGGTAGCCAGTTTGCCAGCTTTCACGTTGGGGTCATCGCCGTCAAAAACTTCAAAAACAGCCACCGGTTCGGTTTTGCCGCGCACTTTCAGCCGTTCGATAATGCGAATGCTGTATTCGCCGGGATTTTGCAGGTGGGCAAAGGTTTGGTGGGAAATTAACAGGGAAACGCCATAGATTTTGGTTAACCCTTCCAGACGGGAAGCCAAATTCACCGCATCACCAATGACCGTACTATCCATGCGGTTGTGACCGCCGACGGTTCCCAGCATCAAAGAACCGGTATTGATGCCAATGCCCACTTGAATGGGTTGGTAGCCGGCACGTTGGCGACCTTGATTGTATTCGGAAAGGCGGTTTAACATGGCGATCGCGGCATGAACAGAATCGTCGGCATTATTGGTGCTACCAAACAACGCCATAATCGCATCACCAATAAATTTATCCACCACCCCCTGATTTTCAATAATCGAGGGTTCCATGGAACTGAGGTAGGAATTGATAAAGCGAAAATTTTCCTCCGGGGTCATGGTTTCCGAGAGAGTGGTGAAGTCGCGAATATCGGCGAACAACACCGACATTTCCCGTTGAGTTTGATCGCCGAGCTGTACGTCAACAATGCTTTCCTTATTGAGAAATTCCAAAAACCGGTCGGGAACAAACCGCTCGTAAGCTTCGTTGAGGCGGCAGAGTTCTTCGGTAAACTGGGCGCGGTCGGCTTCTGCTCGGGTGCGTTCGCTGATATCCTGAAACACGGCGATCGCGTAGCTAACCTCACCGCGATCGTCAAAAATAGGAATGCCGCGTACTTCTAAAGGAATGGTTCGCCCGCTCTGGTGCACTTCCATATCGGTCACCGACGTGGCTTCCCCTGCCAAAGCCCGCATCAACGGCATGCGATGGGCGGGATAGAGCTGTTTGGTGCCAGCCAAATAAATCCCACAAGTGCGAGACATCTCCTGCAAGGATAAATTTTCCACAATCCCCTTGCCGAAGATTTGCTGGGCGGCGTGGTTGGCTAAATAGGGCGTTCCTTCGCCGTCTACCACCAAGACCCCCAAAGGCATAGCTTCTAAAAATTGCGTGAGTCGGCTTTGGCTGTCGTGCAATTGCGAGTAAAGCATGGCATTATCCAAAGCCACCGCTGCCTGGGAGGAAAGCAGGTGCAGCATTTCCACCTGTTGCGACTGAAACGCACTGACGGTTTGGTTGTTTTCCAAATAAATCACGCCAATAGGTCTGCCCTGATTGAGTAGGGGCAAGCATAAAACCGATGTGGGTTGCTGCCTTCGTAGGTAAGGATCGCAGTGGATGTTGGTAGGGTCTTCCTGAGAGGGGGTGGCTTCTGCATGCCCTGGGGAAATTTCCAATTCTTCGCTGGCGTTGCCGTGCCAAATGAGTTGGTGGGTGCGGTATGCTTGGTAGAGCAAAGACAAAGGTAAGGTATTCCGGTCGGGGGAAATTGGCGGATAAATGACTTCGCTATCGTGGTAGGAGCTAGCGCGTACGGCAAGTTGCAAGTTGCCGCTTTCATCGGCTAGTAGCAAACAACCGGTTTCTGCCCCGACATGATCCAAAAGCATTTGCATGAGCTTTCCGAGTAATTTTTCCAGTACAATTTCCCCCGAAATGGCCCGAGAAGCGTTCATAACGGTGGTTAAATCCCACTCTTTTTGCTGCTTTGTGGTGGATTGCTTTTGGGTCGAAGCGGTCAGTAAGTTTTGATATTGGGTTTCTAGATATTCTAGTTTGGCAGTAGTTCCCCATTGCTGGTAATATCGGTAAGCTTCTTGTAGGTAAACGCGAGCAATTTTGGGTTTTTGCCAGCCCAACCAGAATTCAGTGGCACATTCGGCTGCCAAACCGGCTTGGAAATATAAGTTGGCTTCTGTAGCTGCTGCGATCGCTTCGTCGTAGCGGTCGATGGCTGTATCGCGATCGCCGGTGCGTCGTGCCTTTTCTGCAGCAATTAACAAATACTGGCACTGGCAGGCACTGGTGTCGCTTTCCAGCCAAACCTGCATTTGCTGTTGGTGGGCGGAAATCTCTTCTAGGGTTCTGTTTTGCTGTTCTAGTGACATGTCGGGGTACAAAGCGAGTAAAATTAAAGCGCGATAAAAAGTCCACTCCCGTTGGAAAAAGCCATCGTCGCTGCGATCGAGAAACTGACTGGCTTCGCGAATCGCCGCAAGGGCATTTTGGAAATGACCGTACAAATAAAGCAGTTGTGCTTTGAGTAGATGGTAAGCAACAATGCTGATGTAGTGCTGCTGTTGCTGGCAGCGTTGGAGATATTCCGACTCGCTCATGCCCTGCAAAATCGAAGGCAGACTCTGGGGAGTGGTTTCTCGCAACTGTTCCACACCGAGGCGGATTCCTACAATCGTTTCAATCGCCCATTGGTTCTGAGTGTTGGGTTGGCGCAGTGGTGGCTGGGATTCTTGAGAAAGGTAGGGCATAGGTGGATAGCGAAGCGTCTGGCGGTGGGAACATCTTTGGCTATGGAATTACAAGATGGATGCTGGCACTTCATGGTTTTGGAATGGGGCTGTTGGTTTGCCCAAACTAGCGGATAATGCATCCAAAAACGAACGCGATGCTTTCCCATGGCACGAAATCAAACATACCATTTACAATGTGCTACAACTGCATCGAAGTACGTCCGCAGCAGGGCGGGAAAACACTCTTCGAGGGTCCCTGTTTGCCAGGGATGGGCTAGCTCTCTTCGCGAGTCCATCTAGGCACACCCAACGAAGCGAGAACCTCACGAATTCTACTCGTGAGAGTGTCAAAGCTATCTACAGCTATTTTTCCCGAGACCGCCGAGAGAAACTTGCCCAAAGACAAAAAAGCTCTGGCGCAGCTTCTGGGAAAAAATGGATTCCTAGTCACTGGCAACAAGGGAAAATACCTCCTCAATTCCCATGAAGTTCTCTGGCAAAGTTTCCAATGTGGTTTTTTCTACATTATTCAATCGGTAACAGTTCTCCGAAATCCGGATGGGTGTTGGGAATCTTCAAACAGTAGATGCAATGGTAGCGATCGCCTGCCGATGCAAGCATGCGATTGATGGGAAAAGGTAATTCTTCCATTCCTTGTCGATCCCCCACACCAATGGTAGATGCTCCCAATCCAACTGCTACTTCCTGGCAGCAAAACCGAGTGGCGAGCGGACAGTTGCTACCACAACCGCCACGTCTAAAAGTCCTATTCTACTATAGCGAATAGAAACTCGGTTCGGGCAACTATGCAGCCAGACCTCCTTGGCCATCTAGAAAAAGATAGCAAAAAAACAAGCAGTTGGTGGGGGAAAATCCCCTCTCTCCAGGACTGCTTGTGGGAGATAAAAACTTAAATCACGAATTAGCGACCGCCAACGACCACATTTTGAATGCGCAAGTGAGGTCCACCAACACTAACCGGTAGCGGTGCTTGTCCGCCTTTGCCACAGCCACCATTTGTATAAATTGTATCGTTGCCAATGGCTTCGATATCTTTGAGGGTTTGGAAAACATTACCTGTTAAGGTGACATCGCTGACCGGTTCTGCCAGTTTGCCGTTGCGAATCATATATCCTTCCGCCGCGGCAAAGGTAAACATTTCGCCGTTGGTTTGCCCGCCAATCATGCGACCGGCGTAGACCCCTTCGTCAATTCCATTGAGAATTTCTTCAAAGGAGCTATCTCCCGGTTCGATGGCAGTGTTGGTCATACGCACAATGGGGGGATAGGTGGCGCTGAGGGCTCTGGCGTTGCCGGTGGGGGCTTCTTTCATTTTGCTGGCGGTTTCCCGACTGTGCAAGCGTTGGTGGAGGATGCCGTCTTTGATTAAATATTTGCGCTGGGTAGGAACGCCTTCATCGTCGTATTGCAGGGTTCCGGGCAAACCTGCCAACCTGCCATCGTCGATGACGTTGAGTTGTTCGATGGCGACGGGTTTGCCTAACTGCAGCAACTCTTGCATGCGGGGATTTTCGTAAACGAAATCTGCTTCTGAAAGATGCCCGAAGGCTTCGTGGATGAAGACGCCAGCCAGGTAGGGGTCGAGGACCACTGTGTATTGACCGCCTTTGACCGACCGGGCATCTAGTTGGGTAATGGCGCGTTTGGCAGCTCCCAAAACCCGTTCGTCGGCATTGACCAGGGCGTTATAATCGGAACGGGATTGAATGGTTTCTACGCCCTGACGAACCACACCTTCTTCACCCCGCGCGATCGCGCCAAACCGCCCGGAAATGTCCATGCGTTCTTGGACGATATTGCTACCGTTGGAGTTGACAAAATATACGGTACGGAAGCGATCGCGATAGCTGGCGATGGTAGTTTGAATGCGGGGGTCGTAGTCTAGCAGTTGTTGGTTGTAGCGTTCCACCAAATCCCGTTTTTCGGCGAGGGAAATTCCTCTGGGGTCGCGTTGCAGTTCCAGGGAAACGTAGTCTTCCATGGGGGGTACATCGGCGAGATACGTACTGTCGCCGGCAACCAAGTAGGCTTGGGAAATGGCTTCGTCAAGGCGACCTTCCAGTTCCGTCAAGCCGTTGAAGGTAACGAAACTCCAACCACCGCGATGGCAGGCGCGAATGCCTCCAGCTAGAGAGAAACTGCGATCGACGGCATCGAGGCGTTTCCCACGAAAGGAAACCAGGCTGGATTCGCTTTTTTCCAAACGGATTTCTAAATAATCAACGCGCGATGAGGCTTTGGCGATCGCGCTTTGTAAATGTTCTCGAATTGATGTATCGACGCGGTTGTCAAGCATATAGTTTTTTTCCACAAAATGGATGTTCTGTTGCTACCACGGGATTTTGTATGGGTTGTCTGGCTGGCGGCGCAACTGTTCTAATTCCGAGTCTACAACACCATTGTTTTGTTGGCAGGGGGAGGGGAAGATTTGCCAGTGGCTTGAGTGCCTCAGACCGAATTCGGCACTGGCTGGCGATATTTTCTGGGTTGTGTTGCTTTTGCCAGGAAAAGATCGTAAGATTTAGATATACCAATAAAAAAAGTTGGGCGATTTCGCTCGTATAAAATTATTTTTGATAACGAAATATGGAGATAAACCACGGACAAACAATCAATTGTGGGAACGGGTCTGGTTTTCAGCAATTCAGCAGCCCATGCGGCTGCCAATAATTTCGGCATTGCCAAAACAGGAAAAGCGATCGCCTCACTCCACGGTTCCGCCCATGCCAAGGCTACCGCCGCTTGGGTTGGTTTTGGGAACATGAAATTGGGCATGTTTGTAATGGGTGCTGCCCCTATCGTGGGCGCTGTCTTACTTTTGGATCGGTTGTGTGGTAGGGAATACGGTCAACCTTTAATCGATTGGTACGAAGAGGCTTGGAAAAGCTACGAATGTCAGTGCGAGTTAGAAGAAATGAAAGAAACTGTAGAAATCGACGAGGACCACCAACTTCGCGCTACCACAGTAGTTGCTGGCTTAGCCCAACTAGAGGATCAATTTCGTGCCCTCGAAGTGGAAAACGAAGTCTATCAGATGAAAAAACAAGTTCCCGCAGAAAAATACCCAACTTCCCAGCAGAGTCAAGCTACCGAAGCCCGACCATCAGAAAAAAGTTCTTACGACTCGTCAGAAAAAGACTTCCTTCTGGTTAAAAAAGCAATTCGCCTGGCTGTATCTTCCCATAAAATTAGGAAAGTGTTGGTGAATTGGAAAGGAGAAAAAAGACTTGCGTTGAGTTCAGGACTGTTTATCCAAGAGAAAGGCGACGATATTCATGTTTTTGGCTCTCAATTCGCCAAAATGTTAATTTTTTCCGGCGATTCGGCAGAAAGTATCAGACAGGAAATTCAACAAATTCCGCAAATGTAGGTGGCGATTTCTAGATTGGGCCAGTGTTTTTATTTGGATTGTATGAAATGCGTTGTTGTAGGGGCGAACGGCTTCCCCTACAGTTTCTTCCATTTCAGGATAAAGCTCCGTTCATATCAAATGTAAATTGCTATCCAGTCGCGATCGCTGCTGGTAAAAAAAAGTAGGGTGCGCTACAGCCAAAGCAAACGCACCCTATCAAACGTAGAATTTTATTGGTTATCTAGTTGGCGGCGTAGTTCTTCCAGTTCGGAATCTACGACGCTATCGTCTGGTTTGGATTTTTGCTGGGATTGCTGCTGGGAGCTTTGTTGTTCTTCACCTTCAGGAAGTTCGCCAGCGGATTGGCTGCCCGTCATTTGGGCTTTCATCATCGACAGCTCGTCATCAACGTCGCTACCGGACTCCAGCTGCGAAAACTGTTGTTCTAGGTCGGCTTGACCCAGTTCGGCGCTGGCTTGGGAACGAGCTTCCTGTTCCATGACTTTCTCTTCCATGCGCTCGAAAGCTGCCATGGCGCTGCCGGAATTCATGGAACTGGTAGCTTGCGAGAGCTGTTCGTTGGCTTTGGCCGCGGTAGCGCGCGACTTCAGCATGTCTTTCTTGGTTTTGGCTTCGGAGATTTTGCTTTCCAGTTGGGTCAGCTGGCGTTTGAGCTGCTGTACCTGCTGGTTTTGCTGGTCGAGCTGCTGTTTCATTTGCGCGGCCGTATCAGCAAAACCTTTCTTGCGGGTTAGCGCTTGCCTGGCTAGGTCTTCATCCCCTTTTTGGACAGCCAATTGTGCCCGTTGTTGCCATTGGTTGGCTTGAGATTGGTTTTGATTGTACTGTTGTTCGGTACGCTTTTGCGCCGCGATCGCTTTGGCAACGGCCTGGCGCATTTGCACCAGGTCTTCCTGCATGTCGTTAATGGACTGTTCGAGGATCTTTTCCGGATCCTCGGCTTTGCTCACCATGTCGTTGAGGTTAGAGCGAACCACGCGGCTGATGCGATCGAATAATCCCATAAGAATTTGTCCTCTCGATATTTACCAGTTTAACAGGAGCAAGTAGGCAGAAACTTGACTGAACTCTGCTTAAAAATATGCCAAATTTTTCTAGCTTCTGGTGTTTCCTAAAGTGAATCGTCCCTGGAAAGACACGCTGACCCACTTCTCGATTGCCGTCTATCCCTGAAATAGACATCCCACTTGTTTTGTGAATTTTTGTCAAGAAGCGGTGTTGTTGGTTGCCTTCCCACGAACGACCACCAACCCTATTCTTTGTAGCACCTATCCCCATCTTGCCATGCAAGTACGAAACTAGCCTTCCTTTTCTTTTTCCTCGGACGAAGTCCGCATTTGTTTCAACTCGGCTTCGATATCTTTGTCGTCGCTGCCCTGGGAACTTCCCGAAAGCTGCTGTGGGGAATTACCGCTCATTTGGGCTTTCATGGCTGCCAGTTCGTCATCCACATCGCTCGATTCTAGCGCGGAGAACTGTTTTTCGAGCTGGTCGCCGCCCATTTCCTCAATGGCTTCCGAACGCGCTTCCAACTCCATAACTTGCTCTTCCATACGCTCGAACGCTTCCAAAGCACTGCCGGTTTGATTGCGATTGAGCATTTGATTGAGCTGTTCGGAGGCTTTTGCAGAACGAGCGCGGGCAATATACATATCTTTTTTGGTTTTGGCTTCGGAAATTTTATTTTCCAGGGTCCGTAGTTTTTTCTTTAAGTCTTCCACCACTTGGTTTTGGTGGTTGAGTTGGTTGCGCAAACCGGTAGCTGTTTCCTGATAGGATTTTTTCCGTACCAGGGCTTCCCGCGCCAAACTTTCATCTCCCTTGTTCAAAGCTAGTTGGGCGCGACGCTGCCATTCCGAGGCGTTGGATTCTGCCTGGGAAGCTTGGCGTTCGGTGCGTTTTTGCGTCGCGATCGCTTGGGCAACCGCTTGGCGCATTTGCACCAACTCCTCTTGCATATCCGCCACCGCCTGTTCCAAAATTTTCTCCGGGTCTTCTGCCCTGCCAATCAAACTGTTAATATTGGCGCGGATAAGCCGCATAATCCGTGCGAGCAATTCCATAAAAACCTCCCGTTCTTTTCTTTACCTAACCACCGCTGAACTATTTGCCCCATGCCGATTGTTAAGGCTGGTAAACCTGGGTTTGTATTCCCTGTTGGCTTAGCCGTTGTACCATCTCCTTGGCAGTGGCAATGTCATCGAAGGCACCAAGCTGAATGGTTTTGCCTATAGGGAATTCTCGCACATAGGCATCGGCGATCGCTTCTCGGGCACGTTCCACACTCGACGGACCGTCGTAAGGCATCACCACATAAAAATAGCCATCCCCCCCGGAAACCGTCACTTCTCCTGCAAAAGAGGCAGTATTCCCAGTTGGATTGGATGGTGTTTGGGAATCGGGGGTAGCTTCGCTGGCCTCTGCTTCGGTTGGCGAGGCGGCATTGGCTGGTTGTTCCGATTCGGCGGTCGGGTCTCCCATCAACGCGGAAGGCAAATTGCCCAAACGATTGTCGCCATCTTTGGGAGGAAGGGGATTGCTGGTGGCAGTGGGTGCGGCAGAGGTTTGGTTGTTTGGGGAAGCTGTTTGGTTGCTAGCCGAGGGCACTGGCACCGTTTGTGGGTTGGGATTGACCGTACTTAGGGTGTTCAAATCTAACCCAACAAATTCTTTTTTGGCCAAATTGGGGGCTAGCTCCATTGGTGGTACCGAACGGGCATCTGCGGGCGTCTTGGCGGACTGCCCGGTATCGGCGGTCGAATCGGCACTGGGTTGGGAGGCATTGGGGAAAAACCGCCGCACTTGCAGGCGCGCTGCCAGTTGTGGGTTTTGCCAAAGATAGGCGATCGCACCCCCTGCCAGCAGCAACAACACCAACCAAACACCTCCCCAACTGCTGCGAGATGGCGTGGCATCCGCTCGCTTGGTTGGTTCTTTTCGCGCAGAATTCCCTTCCGACTCTGGTGGCTCTAAATTCCGCAGCAATTCTTGGGAAGATGACAAATAATCTTCTGTTCCTAAGCTATCGTCTTCGGTGACAAAGCCTTCATTGCTGGCAAAGCCGGCATCAAAACCATCTCCAGGATGGTTATGGCGATCTTTTTCTCGCTTTTCCAAGTTGCTATTCGGCAAAGATAGGGCTTCTAGACTGGTGGGAGCGCGTTCAGAATCGCTGTTTTCTTGTACGTCTGTACTGTCTCCAGCAGAACTCTGTGCCTCTGTGTGGCTAGCATCAGAAACCTCCTCCGTTGTCGCCGCCAAACTTTTTTGGGAAGCGCGATCGCTTTGCTGGTAAGCGGTATCCTCACCAGTAACCACCAGAGACTCGGCAGTGGTAGCTGTGGATATGCCAATGGCAGGGGTCGAAGAAGATTGGTAGCTGCCCAAACTGCGAACGGTGGGAACCGGCTTGCCAGATCGATAGCGGCGATAGCGTTTGAGTTCCATTTCCAAATCGATATCCAAACTCTCCAAAGCGGATTTGAGAACCGGATGTAATGGGGATTTGGCAGATTGGGATGGGGGAGTGGTTTTTGGCGTCATAAAACTGGCTTTTGGCTATTTCTAGACAACGACAATGACAAAAAGATACATACAAACGAGGGAACCAGCGCAAATGCACGGAGAAATCAAAAACAGTTGTATTTTTTTATTGCGTGGCAATCCGAGGCAGTTGCCAATTTTCGGGATGTTGAAAAATTGTTTCTGGATCGGTGTGCTGCAAAAAAGATAACATTTCCGCGCTCTCCTCCAACAGGCGATCCACCTCCACGCCTTCGTAGTTGGGTTCGTAATTTTGCAGGCGTTTGATACTTTCTCCTAACAAAATGGCGGCACCGCGTAAATTTTCATTGTGTAAGTGATACAAAGAAACTGAAAGTTGCAAAATCCCCTGGTAAAACGTTTTGTTGGGTTCGGTTGCTTCCATCCACAATTCTTCTAGGGTATCGTGGCAAGCGTAATATTCTCCTTGGTTGAATTCTGCGACACCTTGCCAAAAGGCGGCGGGAAGGGAAGATTCGCTGTTCATAACGAGCTGTCAAAATAAGTTTGCGTAAATACCGAGGAAATTTTTATATCGGCAATTGTAATTGCTTTTCTAGAGAAGTTTCAGGGGTCATTTGCTTGCCAGGCAAATCCAAATGAACAGGAGTATCCATGGGCACAGACAGCCACAGCAACCAGCGGCTACCCGTGGGTAACGTTGCTAGGCTGTGGGGATTGGCACTCAACCATATCACCGGCAACGAGGGCAAGACATGATGATTATTTTGGGGTTGGGCAAAATCGGTAGCTGCCAGGGTTTCCAGAACCGCGCGATCGCTGCGAACCATCCCTGTCGCCGCTGTCCACAAACCGATACCCATTTGACGGCGGCGTGCGTAAAAATAGAGAGACGCAGCCGCAATGACCGCTTGCTCAAAATCTTCTGCTTGCCAGCGATCGCTTTGGGTATCCAGACAAACCACAGTCTCCTGACCGCTGGTAAAGGTTTCCAATTCTCGCACCCGCAGTTCCCCATAGCGAGCGCTACTGCGCCAGTGTACCAAACGAATGGGGTCTCCCCACCGGTAGGGGCGCAAAGTCCGCGTGGTTCCCGTAGAAGTGTGGCTGTAGCTGCGACGTTCGTATTGATGGCGCTGCGGTTGGTCTTCGGTGCCCATTTCATCCAGCAACGGGCAGCGTTTGAGGGGCAAAATCGGCGGATACACCACCGCCACTGCCTGGGCAGAACGGGAACGACAGCACCAAAACAACCCCAAAGGCGTTGCCGTTTTTACTTGTACTTCTTGCCAGCGGTATACGCCGCGTCGTTGCGTGGTATATGTATACTGCCAGCGATCGCTATGCCGGGGGGGAATCCATTCCACTACGGTCGCTTGCGATTTGCCCAACCCAGCCGGCAACATATCCCGCACCAGCAACAAAGTTTGGGGAGAGCGCCCCGTATTGACCACCTCCAAAGTCACCGTCAGGTCTTCTCCAGCCGCCACGGGTTCTATTGGCAAACGGCGTACTTGTAGGGATTTGAGCGATCGCCAAGGCAGCCAAGCCGCGATCGCGCATAAAGAGAAGCTAACGCCACTAATCACATAAAGCCAGCCCACCATAGTATTGCTAGCCGCGGCTAAGAAAAACACCGCCAGAACCAACAGCAAGCTACCGGAAAACGCCGGCATCACCCAATGGGTTTCCAACCAGGCGGCCAAACGCCGACCCCATCGCTGCGGTAGAAATTTTGCATTCGACTGCACGGAAACTCTCCCAAATTGGCAATATCTAGATTGGCATTTTTGCTTGGGAAACGAAAGAAATCTCTTAGGATGGAAGCAAGTACATTGGTAGAAACCCATTCGCTTGTTGCTCAGCAAGCATCGAGCCTCCTACCAATGCTTATAGCTGCCATCTATTTAGTGTAACCCGACCTATCCAGGGGGGAAAGAAACTATGGAAAATTCCAATCATTCGCCCAAACCACAATCCCCAACACCCAAACCCCAGTCACCGCCGCCGCCACCACCCATGAAGGGCAAGCAGCTGCAACGCCAGTCCGCTGCCGATAATTCAAATGTCCACCGGCAGTACGTTAAAGGAGAAGACCGCGACAGTACCCTAGAAACCGCCACCTCCATCAAATCCATGGTGCGAGATGCTTTCCAAACCAAAGCATCGGATATTCACATCCGGGTGGGAGAGGTTCCCCGCTTTCGGATCCAAGGTCAAATGCAAACAGCAAAAGGCTACGGCAAAACCACCCCGGAACTATTTGAAAAATACATTCAAGAAAATCTCGATCCCAGACAGCAAAAAGAATTTCGTGAAAAGAAAGAACTCGATACGGCTATTTACTATCCCGGCTTTATCCGCTGCCGTTTGAACTGTTTTGAAACCCTCAACGGCGGTGCCATGGTCTTGCGTCTGATTAGTTTAAAAGTTCCTTCCATCGACGAACTGCACTTGCCGCCGGTCCTCAAAGATATCATCCAAAAAAACCAAGGGCTGGTTTTGGTAACTGGACCCACCGGTTCCGGGAAATCCACCACCCTCGCCGCCATGATTCGCCACCTCAACGAAACGGCATCCCGGCATATTATTACTATTGAAGATCCCATCGAATACATTCACAACTCCCAAAAATGTCTGGTCAGCCAGCGGGAGTTGGGATTGCATACCTACGACTTTTACGCTAGCTTGCGGGGGGCACTGCGGGAAGACCCAGACGTGATTTTGATTGGGGAAATGCGCGATCGCACCACGGTCAACATCGCCCTACAAGCCGCCCAAACCGGTCACTTGGTTCTAGGAACCCTCCACACCCGCAATGCTGTCAACTCGGTCAACCGCTTGCTGAACTTGTTCAATCCCGACGAACAGGAACCCATGCGGGTCCAAATTGCCGAATCTCTAGCGGCTGTCGTCTCCCAGTTGCTCATTCCTACTGTCGATGGCGGTCGCACTGCCGTTCACGATATTCTGCTGAACACCCCTGCCATGCAGGATTACCTGTACAAAGGCGACGAAGACAGTGCATTGCATCTCATGCGGCTGGGTAGTATGGATGGCATGCAACTCATGAACCAAGCTATCTACGAACAGGTTTGCCTCAACCGCATTGACTATGAAGAAGCCAAGAAATATTCTCCCGAACCTAGCGAACTAGAACGGCTCATGCGTACGGGTGGATTCGATGCTGCTGCCTCCCCCCGGGATTGGAGTTAAGGTAGGATATTAAAGGCTAATCAGCGGGTAATGTTGGCAAAAGCAGGTTTATGTCTATCGAAAGCGCTACTCAATTTTTAAAAGATGTCAGTTGGAGTTGGGATTTGCGGGAGAAATTCCAAGATGTAGCTACTCCGGAGGAATTTATCGATGTGGCTATCCAGTTAGGCTACAATTTCACCACTCAGGAACTAGAAGAGGTCGCCCACGAATACAGCGAAGGTGTCAAGGTCAGGCGTGGCTACGGCGTTTGGGCTTGGTTGCGGACGGTGAATTGGATTCGTCGGGATGTTCCCCAGGAAGCGAATGGAGAAAGTTAATTGACACTCTCACGAATAGAATTCGTGAGATTCTCGCTTCATCGGGTGTGCCTAGATGGATTCGCTATGAGTTAGTCCATCCC
>NZ_LNDC01000164.1 GCF_001870905.1 Geitlerinema sp. PCC 9228 | reverse complement strand
AAATCGCCTGTGGACGGGGTCTGTCGGGGGCATTGCCCAGACCAGACCGAACGAAGCAGGTAGTCGCTCCAGCGATCCAGTGAAACCCGCGTTGTACCGAAGGTCAGCGTCGGGAGAACGTCACGGAAATATCCTGGCTTTGATTTCGAGCAGCAATGGATTGTAGACATGCGAAATTTGGAAGCGATTCAACAGCAAACCTACGATTTAATCGTTATCGGCGGTGGTATTAACGGTGCAGGCGTAGCGCGAGACGCCGCACTGCGGGGTTTGAAAACCATCCTACTGGAAAAAGATGATTTTGCCAGCGGTACGTCCAGTTGGTCTACGCGGCTGGTGCATGGGGGATTGCGATATTTGGAATATTTTGAATTTTCCCTGGTGCGCGAATCCTTGCGAGAGCGGGAAATTCTGCTGCGTACGGCACCCCATTTGGTCCACCCCTTGATGCTAACGGTGCCTGTATACGGCCAGCGATCGCGTCCTTACTGGAAAATCAACGCCGGCATGATTCTCTACGATATTTTTAGTTTTGACAAGAGCCTGCCGGGACACCGGATGCTGCCCAAACAGAAATTCCGGCAAGTATTTCGCCACCTCGACACCGAAAATCTCAACGGCGGCGCGCAATATTACGACGCTCAAGCAGCTTATGCAGAACGGTTGTGCTGGGAAAATATTTTGGCGGCAGAACAAGCCGGTGCTACAGTCCTCAACTACGCACAAGTGGAGCAGTTGCAGCGTAGTGAAGGTCGCATCACCCAAATAACCGCCCGCGATCGCCTCACGGATACGGAATTTACCGTAGGCGGCAGCGAAAATGCTGTAGTTATCAATACCGCCGGTCCTTGGGTGGATCGAGTTTGCCAGCGGGGTGTAGAAAACGGAAAAACAGTTGCTTTAAGCAAAGAGAAGAAAATTGGCGGGACCAAAGGCAGCCACATCATTGTAGATACCTTTGCCGGTGCCCCAGAAACCGCCCTCTACGTGGAAGCCAAAAGCGACGGTCGTCCCTTTTTCATCGTTCCCTGGCTGGGGAAAATCCTCATCGGCACCACCGATATTCCCTACCGCGGCGATTTGGATACCATCAAAGCCAGCAACGAGGAAATCGACTATTTGCTGCGCGAAACCAATTTGGTGATTCCCAGCGCCCAACTCACCCGGGGAAATGTATTATTTACCTACGCTGGCGTACGTCCTTTGCCCAATCAAGAAGGCAAAAAACCGGGCAGCGTCACCCGCCGGCATATTCTTTACGACCACACCCAGGATAACGTTCGCAATTTGATTTCTTTGATTGGTGGCAAGCTAACCACCTACCGCCAGGTGGGTGAAGAACTAGTGGATGCGGCGTACAAAAAAATGAACCGGAAAGCACCGGCTTGCCCAACCCAGCAAAAACCCCTGCCCGGGGCGATTTTGCCCAGCGACTTGCGGCTGCAGGAAGCTCTGCGCCAGTATAGCGATCGCATTCCCATGACTACCTTACACCATTTGTTTTCCATCTATGGGGCCAGAGCTCTAGAAGTATTGGCTTGGTGCGACGAAACACCAGAACTGGCAGAAGCGATCGCGCCTGGATATCCCGATATCAAAGCCCAAGCGGTCTACGCCATCCAAAAAGAACACGCCCGTACCCTACTCGATATTATGCGCCGCCGCACCGTTTTAGCCATGCAGGGAAATTACGGTTTTGATGCCGTGGATACCGTTGTGGACACCTTGCAGCAGTACGGTGGTTGGTCGGCGAACCAAAGCGAACAGGAGCTTGATGCCTATCGCCGCTACATGGAAAACAACTGCATCCCCGAATACGCCCTGCCAACGCATCAGAAAGAATTGTCGGCTACCCGCACCCAAGCCAGAGATAGATAAGAGCGCATTTGGCTTTTGCCGGTTTAGCCGCTCATGGTTGTCTCACAAATTCCTAAAAGACACTTATGGTACAAGACCTATCCCAAACCCAATCCACCACCCAGCAAACGCAACTCGCCCACCAGGTGTGCGAAGAGCTGCATGCTTTTGAATCCATTCAAATCGAACAAGCCACCCTCGCCGTCTTAGGGACTGGTGCCTGGGGAAGCGCTCTGGCTACCCTAGCCCGCAACAACGGTCACGAAGTGCGGGTCTGGTCTCGCCGTAGTTCTGTCAGTTTGGAAGATACCCTGGATGGGGTCGATATGGTGGTTTCTGCCATTCCCATGAAAGGGGTAACCGAAACCGCCACCAAAATGAAAGAAATCGGCCTGCCCCCCCACGTTATTTTGGTTACTGCCACCAAAGGCTTGGACCCAGAAACTACCCGTACCCCTTCCGCCATTCTGGAAGATACCTTTCCCCAACATGCCATCGTGGTCCTCTCAGGACCGAACTTATCCAAAGAAATTGAAAAGGGATTGCCCGCAGCTACCGTCGTTGCCAGCAAATACGAAAAAGCCGCCGAAGCCGTACAAATCATGTTCTCCTCCGATAGTTTCCGCGCCTATACCAACAACGACCCCATAGGCACGGAACTGGGAGGGACTTTGAAAAACGTAGTAGCCATTGCCGCTGGCGTGTGCGACGGCTTGCAACTGGGCACCAACGCCAAGTCAGCCATGGTGACCCGGGCGGTGGCCGAAATGATGCGCGTCGGTACCGAACTCGGATCCAATCCAGAAACATTCTGGGGACTGGCCGGTTTGGGAGACTTGCTGGCCACCTGCAACAGCTCCCTCAGCCGCAACTACCGCGTGGGCTACGGCTTGGCCCAAGGCAAAGCCCTAGACGACATTCTAGAAGAGCTGCACAGCACCGCAGAAGGGGTGAACACCACCCACGTGCTCATGCGTCTGGCTCGCGATCGCCATATTGACGTTCCCATCGCCTGTCAGGTAGAACGCTTGCTAGAGGGAAAAATTTCCCCTGCCAAAGCCATTGAGGCCCTCATGGAACGCGAACTCAAATCGGAATTTGCAGATTTGGATATATAATCAAAACAGCCAACCCAGGCCAGAGCCTACAGGTCAAAGGCAACCAAAGCTGAAAACTGACTCGCTTTCATCAAGCTGGCTGCTTCCTTTGACCTGACTTTTTTTCACCCATTAGAGATGGCAAAGAATTAGCCAAGCGAAAGAAGCGGAAATCAAGATCTTTATGCTCCCAAGAATTATCCCCGAATTGCATTGCAACTCAACGAAGCGCACCGCAAGCAAAATTGGTCAATGCCTAGCCATTGCGGCCACCTGTTCCACCCTGTTGGTCGGCTGTGCCAATGGCGGTGGAGAATCAGAAAACCAACGGCAAGTCAGAATTCTCGGCGTGGTAACCGGCGCACAAGAAGAAAAACTCCGAAAAGCCCTAGAACCCTTCACAGAACAAACCGGCATTGACGTAGTATACGAAGGTACCGACGCCTTTGCCACCCTCCTACCAGCCCGAGTAGACTCCGGCGATCCCCCTGATATTGCCATGTTCCCCCAACCGGGGCTTATGCGTAATTTCGCGGAAAACGGGAAACTCGTGCCCCTCAACCAGTTCATGGAACAGCAAACCCTCACCAACGCCTATCCCGACCAGTGGCTGCGTCTGGGGGAATTTAACAACCAAACCTACGGTCTTTGGTATCGTGCCTCCGTAAAAAGCCTAGTGTGGTACAACCCAGAAGAATTCCAAGCCGCCGGCTACGAAATTCCCGAAACCTGGGACGAAATGATGCAGCTATCCGAACGCATGGTCCAAGACGGCAACACCCCTTGGTGCATGGGCATGGAAAGCGGCGAAGCCACCGGTTGGGTTGGAACCGATTGGATCGAAGACATCATGCTGCGCACCGCTGGTCCTGAAACCTACGACCAATGGGTCAACCACGAAATTCCCTTCACCCATTCCGCCGTGCAAAATGCTTTTGAAAGATTTGGCAACATCGTCCGCAACCCCGACTATGTGGTTGGCGGCACCGTAGGTGTCTTGACTACCCCCTTTGGCGATTCTCCCAAAGGATTGCTCTCCGATCCTCCGGAATGCTACATGCACCGGCAAGCCAACTTTATCGCCACTTTCTTCCCCGATAGCGTCCAACTGGGCGAAGACCTGGACGTGTTCCCCCTGCCATCCATCGACCAACAGTACGGTACCCCCATTTTGGCAGCCGGAGACGCCTTTGCCATGTTTAACAACACCCCCGAAGCCCGCCAGCTCATGCAATACCTGGCCACAGCAAAACCCCACGAAATTTGGGCCGGCTTGGGCGGCTATATTTCTCCGCACAAACAGGTCAGTTTGGATGCCTATCCCAACGAACTCACCAAAAAAGAAGCTCAAATTTTGCAAAACGCCGACACGTTCCGCTTTGACGCTTCCGACAGAATGCCCAGTGAAGTGGGGACTGGCACCTTTTGGAGCGGTGTAGTTAGCTATATTAACGGTAAAGATGTGGAAACCGTGCTGCAAAACATTGAAAGCAGCTGGCCCGAATCCCAGTAGGATGGACCTGAAGATGGCAAAGTTCGGTTGAGGTAAAGGGAATGGGGAAGAAAGTATTCCTGGCAACTGGTTCTATATTGGGATTATCCCTATTGTTGGGGGCTTGTACGCCCACCGCCGAGGAATCTACAGGAGAAAGGGCTGAGCCCACGCGGACGGTGACCCTGCTCAGCCCCATGACGGGAGAGCAAAAACAGCAGTTGGAAAGGGTGTTAGCACCTTTTACCGAGGCAACGGGCATTGAAGTAGCCTATGAGGGGGCCAACGCCTTCGCCACGGTTTTACCAGTACGTGTGGAGTCTGGCGACCCCCCCGATGTGGCTATGTTTCCCCAACCCGGTTTGCTGCAGCGGTTTGCCCAAGCAGGGGAATTGGTGCCTTTGGATACGTTTATGTCACGCACGCAGCTGGAGAAATCTTATCCCCGGCAGTGGTTGGAGTTGGGCAGCGTCAACGACCGAGCCTACGGTTTGTGGTATTCCGCCTCGGTGAAAAGTTTGGTTTGGTACAATCCCCAGGAGTTTCAAAGGCAGGGGTACAGCATTCCCCAAACTTGGTCGGAGATGATGCAGCTGTCCGAACAAATTGTGGATGATGGCAAAATTCCCTGGTGTTTGGGGATAGACAGCGGCGAAACCACGGGTTGGGTGGGTACGGATTGGATTGAGGATATTATGTTGCGTACGGCGGGTGCCCGGGTTTACGACCAATGGGTCAACCACGAAATTCCTTTTACCCATTCGGCGGTGAAAAATGCTTTTGAAGAATTTGGCGAAATTGCCCGTAATTCTGAATACGTTGTCGGAGGCGTTGTGGGGGTTCTCAGTACTCCCTATGGCGATTCCGTTAACGGCTTGTTTCGCCAACCCCCTCGCTGCTATTTGCATCGTCAGGGGAGTTTTATTGAGTCGTTCTTTCCCCAGGATGTGACGTTGGGCGAAGATGCGGATGTGTTTCCCCTGCCGCCTATGTCAGAAGGGGAAGATGTACCTTTGCTGGTGGCGGGGGATGTGTTTGCTATGTTTAACGATACCCCCGAAGCGCGGGCATTGATGCAATATTTGGCGAGTCCCAAACCCCACGAAGCTTGGGCGAGGCTGGGGGGCTATTTGTCTCCCCATCGTCAGGTGAGTTTGGATACCTATCCCAATGAAGTGACTAGGCGTCAGGCGGAGTTGCTGATGAATGCGGAGACGATCCGTTTTGATGGGTCGGATTTGATGCCGCCTAGCGTTGGAACGGGCACGTTTTGGTCGGGGGTGGTGAATTATTTGAATGGTAAAGAGTTGGATCGGGTTTTGCAAAATATTGAAGATAGCTGGCCGGAAGAATCTTAAATTGTAGGTTTTCCTTAGATGTCTGCAGCCAAGATATGAGGTCATTATGGAGATTTTGGGTCGGGTTTTCAACGTGTTTTTGGCGATCGCAGTTGGATCCGGCGGCGTCATTGCTTTGTTTATTGCCTTAAATTATGCTGTGGAACGACTGCCTTACAAATGGCGATCGCGCCTTTTACCTTGGGTGTTCGTTGGTCCAGCTTTGTTGGTATTGGGGCTGATTTTGGTCATCCCCACGCTGATTACGATTTTTTATAGTTTCTTTGGACCAGCCACAGAAACCTTTGTAGGTCTGAAAAACTATATTTTTGCTTTCACCAACAACGATATGCAGGTTGCTCTTATCAACAACGTGCTTTGGATTGTCTTGGTGACCGGCGTTAGCGTCAGCGTAGGCTTGATTTTGGCGGTTCTCATGGACCGGGTTAGCTACGAACCCATTGCTAAATCAGTTATTTTTACGCCCATGGCGATTTCTTTCGTGGGTGCTAGCGTCATTTGGCGCTTTGTTTATGCCTATCGCCCGGAAGGAGACAATCAAATTGGGCTTTTAAATGCCATTGTTACCTCATTGGGCTTTGACCCAGTGGGTTGGCTGGTGGAACGGGTTAACTTTCTGGGTGCCAACGTACTGGGCACCACTGCCTTGCTGGCGATCATGATTTGGCTACAAACGGGTTTCTGCATGGTGTTGCTATCGGCGGCTGTGAAGGGCATTCCCAAAGACATGATTGAGGCAGCTCGCATTGACGGTGCCAACGAGTTTCAAATTTTCTGGCGCATTACCATTCCCACCATTCGTTCCACCATGACTGTGGTAGCAACCACCATCATTGTGTTGGTCTTAAAGCTGTTCGATATTGTCTGGGTAATGACCAACGGCAACTTCGGTACGGAAGTGGTGGCTAGCCGCATGATTAAGGAAATGTTCAAGTTTAATAACTACGGTCGCGGCAGTGCCATTGCCACCATTCTGTTGATTGCTGTGGTGCCCATCATTATCTACAACATCCATCGCTTCAGAAAACAGGAGGAAAATCAGTGACTTCCAATACGGTAAAACCAACCCAAACCAAAAGTATCGGCGATCGCTTGGAAAGTTTCTTAACCAAACTCCCGGTTCACGTTACCCTGTTAGTAATTTGTGCTATTTGGCTGCTACCAGCGTTGGGGCTGTTGATTACTTCATTTCGCCCGCGAGAAGCCATTTTGGAAACTGGTTGGTGGACGGTTTTACAAAATCCCTTTGATGCCAACTTTCAGCTAGAAAACTATATCCAAGTGCTAACTGCAGAAGGCATGGGGCAAGCATTCCTCAACAGTTTGACCATTACCGTTCCCGCCACCATTATTCCCATCGCCATGGCTGCTTTTGCTGCCTATGCCCTTTCCTGGATGCGATTTGCCGGTCGTCAGGTGATTTTCTTTATCGTGGTGGGATTGCTGGTGGTTCCCTTCCAAATGACTTTTATTCCCCTGCTGCGGGCGTACAATTTCTTGGGGATTTCGGGGACTTTTCTCGGTCTGTGGCTGGCACACACTGGCTACGGCATGCCTTTGGGGATTTACCTGCTGCGCAATTATATTGGTACCTTGCCCAAGGATTTAATCGAAGCTGCCCAGGTAGACGGGGCTTCCCACATGACTATTTTTTCTAGGGTGATTTTACCGCTATCGTTACCCGCGATCGCTTCTTTTGCCGTTTTCCAGTTTCTCTGGGTTTGGAACGACCTCATGGTTGCCTTAGTATTTCTAGGGGGAACTTCAGATGTTGCCCCCGTTACCTATCGTTTATCCAATTTGGTCGGTTCCCGCGGGCAAGACTGGCATTTGCTCACCTCTGGAGCGTTTATCTCCACGATTGTGCCCTTAATTGTCTTCTTTGCCCTACAACGGTATTTCATCCGCGGTATTTTGGCTGGTTCGGTCAAAGGTTAGTGGGTTTTGGTGTGGGAGTCGGCAACTATACCCAATTCCCGACACCAAACCACAGTTTTTTGTCGGGGCAATCCGCCTGTGGTTGCCCCAACTCCCGTTGATTCCCCTCCCTATAAAAGCAAATTTTTATCAAAAATGTTATACTTTTAGGCGAAAGAACTTAAATTAATTTAAAAATATGTGCCCTTCCCAAGGCAATGGCTTAAAGTTGGATACATCCAATTGTCTGGCCCGTTGCCCGTTTGCAATAACCGTTTAGCCGTCAATTGGAAAAGCTACAATTCGTCTTGTAGCGATCGCTGGTTGTACGGAGATGACGAACATTCAAAACCTCGTATGACTGTATATAAAAATACCTGGTGAACCATTGTGGGAACGCTGGTTTTAACCAATGTTCCTTTTGCTTGTGCTGAGCGCCGTCGAACCGCTCAAGCTTGCAACCAATTGTTTTTCGTCCCATCGAAAGCAAATCTTGCTTCGCTCACGTGTCAGTATGACTAACCCAATCACTGGACAAAATCGACATTCGTGTTGATTGCGTTCGGTTAGTCCAGCCTTGGTCTCGTAGCAGACTCCGTTATTTCGGTCATGACACCTTTCGCCCGAAGAGACTGAGAAACACTGAATTTCCGTACAAAAGGAATTTTAGCTTGGTGGAGGCAACAATAGCAGCTCGATCGGCAAACTACTCAAACAAATACTATGGCTAACGTAAAATTAGATCGCGTTACGAAGCGCTTTGATAGTTTCGTAGCAGTAGACAACTTAGATATTGACATAGGCGATCGGGAATTCTTGGTTTTTGTAGGACCATCCGGTTGCGGTAAAACCACCACCCTACGCATGCTAGCGGGTTTGGAAGAGGTTACCGAAGGTCACATTTCCATTAACGGAGAAATCGTCAACCACGTTCCCCCCAAAGACCGGGATATTGCCATGGTCTTTCAATCCTATGCCCTGTACCCGCATATGTCGGTTTACGAAAATATGGCATTTAGCTTGCAACTCCATGGCGTTGACAAACGGGAAATCCAAAAGCGAGTGCAAGCCGCCGCCGAACAAATGGGCATCGAACACCTACTCAATCGCAAACCCAAACAGCTTTCCGGGGGGCAGCGACAGCGGGTTGCCGTTTGTCGGGCCATTGTACGCAATCCGGCAGTGTTTTTAATGGACGAACCCCTCTCCAACCTCGACGCCAAATTGCGGGTGCAAGCCAGGGCAGAGATTGGCAAACTCCATAAAGATTTGGGGGCCACCTTTGTCTACGTTACCCACGACCAAGTGGAAGCTATGACCATGGGCACCCGCATTGCCGTGTTAAACGGGGGAATTTTGCAACAAATCGATACGCCAGAAAACTTGTACAACCATCCTCAAAATGTTTTTGTAGCTGGTTTTATGGGCAGTCCGGCCATGAATTTCTTTGATGCCCAACTGGTGGAAGGTCCAGACGGGCAGCTATTTGTGGCCACCGATTCGTTTAAGTTGGAAATTCCCGAAGAAAAACGGGAGCTGTATTTACCGTACAAAGGATACGACGTGATTTTTGGGATTCGTCCTGAAAACATTCACGATCCCAACTATACCCCAATGGAAATTCAACCGGTTTCCATCCAAGCGGAAGTAACGGTAACCGAAACTTTGGGAAATGAAAATATTGTTTATCTAAAAACCGGGAAAGATCGAGAAGCGATCGGTCGCTTCGATCCGCGATCGCGCGTTCGCGTGGGTGATAAAATCACAGCGACAGTAGATATGTCTCGTTTCCATATTTTTGAAAAACGATCTCAAGAAGCGATCGCATCTGAAAAAGAAAAGCAGCGGTGAGTTTCATCGCCCCATTGCACAGAGCAAGGAGGCCGGAAACTTCCTTTTTCTCGTTTTTCCGCGATCGACGAAGGAAGACGTGCCACATTACTATGAATACCAATAAAAGAAAAACTTTGAATGTTTTCGAGCTCATCAACATGAGCGTTGGCTTTTTTGGCATTCAGTTTGGCTGGGGCTTGCAAATGGCCAACATGAGTGCCATTTTCGAGCATCTGGGTGCAAATGCCCACGAAATCCCCATTTTGTGGTTGGCTGCCCCACTAACCGGCTTAATCGTACAGCCCATTATTGGGCACATGAGCGACCATACCTGGAACTTTCTGGGCAGGCGACGCCCCTATTTTTTAGTAGGTGCGATTTTTAGCTCCCTAGCATTGATTGCCATGCCCCACTCATCCGCTTTGTGGATGGCAGCGGGATGCCTGTGGATTCTCGATACTTCGGTCAACATCAGCATGGAACCCTTTCGTGCCTTTGTGGGAGACTTGCTGCCTAAAGAACAGCGCACCCAGGGCTTTTCCATGCAAAGTTTGTTTATTGGTTTGGGGGCAGTCACTGCTTCTGCCATGCCCTGGTTGCTCAAAAATGTGTTTGGTTTGGTGGAAACAGGCAACCAATCTGGGGAAATTCCCTTTAACGTTGTCATTTCCTTCTACATTGGCGCTGCCTTTTTTCTGACCACCGTTTTGTGGACCGTGTTTAACACCCGGGAGTATCCCCCCGTTGACATGGAAGCGTTCCGGGAACGACAAAAACGCAATGGTGGCTTGGTTGCCGGCGCACAGCGGATTTTCTCTGCCCTGCAAGAAATGCCCCAAACCATGCGCCAGCTTTCTTGGGTACAGTTCTTCAGCTTTTGCGGCATGTATTCGTTGTTTCTATTCTTTCCACCGGCCGTGGCGCGCAATGTGTTTGGTGCAACCAGCGAAAGTTCTCCCCTATACGCAGAAGGGATTGAATGGGCAGGTATTTGTATGGCGGTATACAATGCCGTTTGTTTTGGCTTTTCCTTTTTGCTAGAACCTTTAGCCAAAGCTACCAGCCGCAAAATTACCCATAGCATTTGTTTGCTAGCCGGTGCTGTAGGTCTCATTTCTCTGGCGTTCATTGAAGATAAATATACCTTGTTGGTCGCTATGTTGGGCGTTGGTGTGGCTTGGTCGAGCATTTTGGCAATGCCCTATGCCATGCTGGTCAGCAGCATTCCCCAACATCGCAGCGGTACGTATATGGGAATTTTCAACTTTTTCATCGTTCTGCCGCAAATTTCCATTTCTCTGGGAATGGGTTGGCTGATGGAGAATTTCCTCAATGACAACCGCTTGAGTGCTGTCGTTTTGGGCGGTTTCTTCTTCATCGCTGCCGCCATTTTGACCCAACGGGTGAATGCAGAAGCCGAAAAAGGAGAGCAAGCCGGTTCCACTCAACCAGCGACAGAAGCCGGCAAAGCTTCCAAGTTGCCTGGCAAGGTAGAACCACAATTGTAAAACCCAGGCGCGCAGTGGGTTAAAATAATTTTGGATAGCGGTTCGGCTGCTTCGACGAAACTTTGTCAGCACCCCCGGCTGAAGCACGGGAGCTTCATGCCTCCAGCTTCAGGTAGCTGACCAGCCTAAGCCCTTTGGGGGCTACGTTTTTAGGGTCATGGCACCGACAAATACT
>NZ_LNDC01000163.1 GCF_001870905.1 Geitlerinema sp. PCC 9228 | reverse complement strand
AGGCCAAACAGACCAGTCAAATTTGTCCCCATTGTGGTGTCCATACGGGGAAAAAGCCGCTTTCTCAAAGAACTCATTTCTGCTTCCACTGCGGCGCTCGAACCCATCGAGACGTGGCAGCAGCACAAGTGGTTTGGAATCGAGGTGTCGCAAGTACGTCCACCACAGGGCGGAAAAATGCTCGTTGAGGGGAATGTTGCCGGGGATGGGTTAGCATAGCGAATCTCTTCACAGGCACACCCAATAAAGCGAGAATCTCACGAATTCTATTCGTGAGAATGTCAAAGGAGGTGAGGATGGCGATCGCAAAAATTTGGCGTTGGGGGGGAAATATGTTCATTGGCATTTTGCTCGCGATGGCGCTGGCTGTAGGTTCGGTTGCCCGAGAAACCAATCCTCGCCACCAAAGTGCTGCTTCTCTGATGCAACAGGGACAGGTTTTGTACCAAGCCCAAAAATACACTCAAGCGGTGCAAGTATGGCAACAAGCCGAGAACTTGCTACAGCAACACTCAGATACGCAACATAGGGCTTTGGTGGCCAGCTACCTGGCCCTAGCTTACCATCAGTCGGGGCAAACCGACAGGGCAAATGCAGCGATCGCCACCAGCCTGCAACTCCTTCGAGACTATCCCGCTAAAACTGCAGCCCAACAACGAATTTTAGGACAAGCTTTCCATACCCAAGGCACTTTGCAATTTGCTTTAGGTCAAGTAGAGGCCGCAGCCGATAGCTGGCGGCAGGCAGCCCAGGCTTTTGCTCGATCGGGGGAGGAAATTCGCCAGCTTGGTAGTAGCATCAATCTAGCTCAGGCAGAACAGTCTTTGGGGCTGTATATGAGAGCCAGACAGACCTTGACCGCAGTAGAGCGATCGCTACAGCAGCTGCCTGTGGAGGAAACCAAAATCTTGGTTTGGCAAAGTTTGGGAAATGTATGGCGGGCAATTGGCGAACTAGAGCGATCGCAACAGGTTTTACAAGAAGCACTCGCTGTAGCTGAACGGCAAGCAAAGTTAGAATTTATCAGTCCCATTTTCCTCAGTTTGGGCAATACGGCGCAGATGAAGCAAGAACTGGCCGTGGCGCTTGACTTTTACAAAAGGGCGGAACAAGCAGCAACCCATTTACTTCCTCGGGTGCAGGCAAGGTTAAACCAACTCCACCTGCAGCAGCTTACCCAAGAAAACACAGATCCAGCCTTGTTGTGGGAAGTCAAAGACTGGCTTCCTCAGTTGAGCGATCGCCGAGCTGCTGTTTATGCCCGCATCAACTATGCCGACTTACTGAGTGCCAATCCTGCCTACGATGGGATAACTTTGGAAGTATTTGCAGAGGCCGTTCGCCAAGCCCGAAGAATTCAAGACAAGCGAGCGGAAGCTTACGCCATTGGATATTTGGCGTGGTTCTACGAACGGCGGCAACAATGGTCAGATGCCCAATTGTTAAACGAGCAGGCTTTGCAGCGATCGCAACTTCTGCAAGCGGGGGATTTGCTCTATCGATGGCAGTGGCAGTTAGGGCGGGTTTTGCGGGCACAGGGAAAAATCGAAGCCGCCATTTCAGCCTACGAAGTTGCTTACAACACTTTGCAATCCTTGCGTCGGGATTTGATTGTTACCAGTCCGGATTTACAATTTTCCTTTAGAAACAGCGTCGAACCCCTGTACCGAGAGTTTTTAGATTTGTTGCTGGCAACAACGGCAAGCGATCGCCAAGCCAGGTTAAAGCTGGCACGACAGGTGGTCGAGTCCTTGCGTTTGGCAGAATTAAATAATTTTTTCCGCACGGCCTGCTTGGAAGACCAACAAACAACCATCGATCGTGTGGATCGGACGGCAGCCGCTATCCACCCTATCATCCTGGAAAATCGTCTGGAGCTAATTGTCAGCTTGCCCAACCAGCCCTTACGGCAGTATACAGTACCTGTAACCCGACAGCAGATCGAAACACAAACACACCAGTGGTTGCGAGAGCTGGCCAAACCGCTCACCTCACCCCGGGGCAAACAACTGGGAACGGAATTATATGAATGGTTGGTAAAACCGTTGGAAGCCGACTTGTCCCAGCATAACGTGCAAATACTGGTGTTTGTGCTTGACGGTACCTTGCGTAATATTCCCATGTCAGCCTTATTTGACGGCGATCGCTATTTGGTTGAAAAATATCAAGTAGCCCTCACGCCGGGTTTACAACTACTCGACCCCCAACCGCTACCGGTTCGTTCGTTGCAGGTACTAGCAGCAGGGCTAACAGAAGCTCGCCACGGTTTTAGTTCTCTGGCATATGTCAGCCAAGAAATGGAAGCCATTCAAAGCAAGGTCTCCAGCGAGATCCTCCTCGATCGCCGCTTCACCACGCAAACGCTACAAACGGAAGTGGAAAAGGTGCCTTTTCCTGTGGTACATCTAGCCACCCACGGACAGTTCAGTTCTAATCTAGAGGAAACATTTGTGCTAGCTTGGGACCGACCCATTTTCATTAACGAATTGCGAAGGCTGTTGCGATCGCGCGACGACCTAACAGCACGCCCCATCGAGCTGTTGGTCCTCAGTGCCTGCGAAACTGCGGCTGGCGACGATCGGGCTGCACTGGGGTTGGCTGGCATTGCCGTACAGGCAGGAGCGCGCAGTACCTTGGCTTCCCTGTGGAGTCTCGACGATCGCTCGGGAGCTGTATTTATGGAGCAGTTTTACCAAGTTCTGATGCAGCCAGATATTTCCAAAGCTGCTGCTTTGCAACAGACCCAACAAGCATTGCTGCAAAGTCCCGATTACCGCCATCCCCGCTATTGGGCACCCTATGTTTTGCTAGGCAATTGGTTATAAAGGATATCATTTGGTGGGATGGGATGGACAGGCTAGGTTGGCGGATTCTGGTGGGGAAGCTGGTTGGCGGGCAACCAATTGAACCGTACCATCTGCCTCCACCAACCAACCATTGGCTTCGAGCTGTGGTGGTTGGGAAACACCATGGGTTCCATTTGGGTTTGTGTTGCCATGGAAGCGATCGCGATGGGAGGGGGAAGCTGGTGAGTTGGTAGTATAAAGCGCCAAACTGTCAATCTCTAGAAAGTCATGCCAAAGGGAATAGGAGGTCAGAGGATCGGTAGGGTTGGCTGGTACGCCACCACGACCAACATGGGTAAATCGGCTATCGCTGGCGCTGGCATCGCAACTTTGGGTAATGGATGGTTGGCGAAAAGCAGTGGGCAAGGCAGTGACCGCTTCTAGGGTTACGTTGGGTTCGTTAATGGCTACCGTGCCATCAACACCAGCTTCGGAACTGGCGTTAATCTCGCTAACCGCCAAGCGATCGGCAAGAGGATTGACTGTCAATCCAAAGACGCCTTGAGCCGTAATATTGATGTTGCCACCGTTGCCCCGCTCGGCACTGGCCGTAATATCGCTATTTTCACGCTCGACAGCTACAACAAACCCATTTTCCGCGTTCATGTTAATGTTGCCTCCATTAGCCACCTCGCCCCCTTGCGCTGAAATGATACTGCCATTGCGCAAAACCAGCAGCGTAACCTCATTGATATTGGTAATGCCGCCAGCGATACCGCTCGCTACCGATGCCGACAAACGCCCGCTATCTAGCAACAGCTCCTCAGCGGTAATGTTTAAATTTCCTGCCGTACTGTTAAAGCTGCTCACCGCTATAGTACCTCCGTCTTGGACGACAAGCTGAGGTGTATGTAAATTCAAGCTGCCGGCACGGCCAGTGGCATTTTCCAAAGAAGCAACGGCCAGGAGAGAACGCTCATTAGAATCATTTCCAATCGCCTGAATTTTCTCCCGCGCGTTTATGGTAATGTTGCCAGCATTCCCAGCACCAGAGGTCGTTGCTGAGAGTTCTCCGCCATCTCGTACTGTTAGGTTTCCCGTCTCTATAAAGATGTTGCGGCTATTCCCAGTGCCAGTATTCTCGACACCGGTTTCTATTTGGGAAGGAGATTCGGCCGAAGAGTGCCTGCCAGTAACCAGAATGGTATCTTGGATACGCAAATCCAAAGTGCCACTGTTACCACTTCCAAGGGTGGCAGCAGAAATTTCCCCGCCATTGCTAACCACCAAGCGATCGCCTCGAATAACAATCGCCCCTCCCTCTCCAGTGGCTGCGGGCAAAACGCCCGATAAAATTCCCGTTGGAGACGATTCGCTACCGTGACCGCGGGCAATGTCAATATCCCTGGCCTCGATCGCAATGGTACCGCCATTACCAGAACTTGTAGTATCGCTATTAATGTTTCCGTTGTTTTGCAGTAGCAATCGTGCTGTGGATATATGAATGTTGCCAGCATCCCCCTCGCCTTGGGTTTGATTGGCGATCGCGCTATTGAAGTTCCCCCGATCGGAACTTCCTCTCACTTCAATCAAATCAGTCACACCTAGGAAGATGTCACCGGCTTTCCCTGGACCAAGAGTTAGCGCTAGGATTTGTCCCCCATTCGTTATTGACAGCCGCCTTGTGTTGACTTCGATCCGACCCGAATCCAAATTACTGATGAGATTTGACGCACCTAAATCACTCGGAAATTCTGCTTGTTCGGGAATTGATTCCAAGCCAGGGGAAGCACCGTCTATCTCCACAAATTCGCTAGCATGGACAGTTATGTTGCCAGCGGCACCTGCACCTTCGCTATTCACCTTCATAGAGCCTCCCTGCAGCAATCGCAACTGCCCAGTTTGAATGGCGAGGTTGCCTGCGTTTCCGTTTCCCCGGGAGTTGGCAAAAATGCCCGTGGGATTTCTCACATTGCCTAGTCCGGTTACGTTCAGGGCTTCGGTGGCGTTGATGGTGATGTTGCCAGCGTTCCCCTCAGCGAAGGTGCTTGCCGAAATGGCAGCGCCCGATTCTATGGTAAGGGTACTGGTGTTGACGAGCAAATCGGCAGCGTTACCAGTTCCAAAAACCCGGAGAAAAATGCCGCCAGGTATACCGTTGGGGAGCGTCCCGGAGAGTAAAATGCCTTCTGGGGCCGTTACGATCGCACGAGTTTCATCGATCTGTCCGTAATTCACGGCAAGCAAGGCGGCGCCTTGGATGAGGTGAAGGCGACTACCTTGAACTTGCAAGTAATTCTTGCCCTCGCCACTGACATCCGCGATCGCTTGACCGATGAGGGTGACAGGAAGCAAAGGGCGCTGGGAAATGCTTTCTAGGGCATATTCCCCATTTGTTGGTTCAAAGGCAACGGTTGCATTATCTCCCAAAGCTGCCATTTCGATGTGCCCCCCTGGTGCTAGGAGAATCCCCTGGTCGAACAGCAGTTCCCCTCCTATGAACGCTAAAGTTTGCTGTGGGGGAACTTCCAGTCCTTCTACAGACTGATTGAGGAGCCTACCTGGTCCAGTACCCATTTGCAAGCCTAAAGGCATGTTTACGGTTAGTAACGGTGGTGCTTGGGGATTGCTGGCGCTGAAGCTGCGATTGTTTTCAAACAGAATGCTGTCGGCGCTGGTGGCGATGAAAGCACCATTCACATCCAAACGAGCGTTGGGACCAAATACAATGCCGTTGGGGTTGAGTAAAAACAAGTCGGCCGCTCCCAACACGCCCAATGTTCCGGCAATTTCCGAGGGATTGGTTCCCGTGACCCGACTGAAGATGCGCTGGATGCCGTTGGGCGTGGCAAAATACACTTGTTGCTCTGGCGCTACGTTAAATTCGGAAAAACTGTGAAACAGGTTGCTCCCGCGCTGGGCACCCCCCTCAATGAGTTGGGCGGGGTTACTGTCTAGGGTGGTAGCATTGGGTGTGGAGGCTTCGTTTCCCAGGGTGGCATCGGGGATGATTTGCCCCTGAGCTGTGGGAGGGGTTCCCAAGGAAATGGCAACCAAGGCTATCCCTGCTAAAAACAAATGAATGGTAGGGGAAAAATCTGTTGGTTGGTTGGATTGCTGTTGGTGGTTGGCGTGCAAGGCGACTCTCCTGAAGTTATTTTTAGTATAGCCCTGGTTTTTCCCATCAGCAATTGGGGGGGGTATACGGTGAGAAATGTTCGCATATCTTGATTTTTTTAGAAAAATTTGCCAGAAATAATTGAGGTATTTTTTATAGAATGTTTTTATGGAGCGGGTTTATCGGGGGGATTGGAAAATCCAGAGAATTATTGCTTTTTAGAAATAGCAGGACAGGGACGCTTGGAAAAACGCCCCTGTTTTTTTCTTAGAAGCTAGAAACTTCTTGGAAATCTTCTGCGGTGATGTTGGTGGCCTCTACACCGGTTAGAACAGCGATCGCATTTCCATTGGCGGAAATGACCGTGCCATTTGCAGTTTGCATGATGCTCACCTCGGCAAATGAAATCCCGTTCGGTTGTAAGGGAAAGTCGCTGGCAGGCAAAACCAGAGCATCTACGCCATCTTCAAAATCGGTGATGGTGTCAGGACCGGATACAGGTCGCAGTAAAAAGCGATCGCTTCCGCCACCACCTGTGAGCGTATCTTCTCCCAAATCGCCACTGAGGAAGTCGTTGCCGTTGCCACCGGTGATGATATCTGCCTGCTGGCCGCCAAAGATGGTGTCATCGCCATTATTGCCATTGAGGATATCTTCTCCTTGACCGCCAAAGAGGGTATCGCTACCATCGTCGCCGCTGGCATGGTCGCTCCCTTGACCGGCTAGGAGCAGGTCGTCGCCGTTGCCGCCACCGACAAAATCGTTGCCAAGACCGCCATCGAGGGTATCGCTGCCGTTGCCCCCTTGCAGGTTATCGTGGTCTTGACCGCCAAATAGGATATCGTTGCCATCGCCGCCGCTGATATTATCGTTCCCTTGATTGCCGTTGATAATGTCGTTGCCGCCATTGCCGCGAACGTTGTCGGTTCCCGACCAAGTTGCGATCGCATCATCTCCATCAACACCGGTCACATTATCATCTTCTGGCGTTCCTTTCGAGTTCTCTTTCTGAGAAATAAGTTTCTGTTGCGCCACTTGCTCGGTTTTGGCGTCGGTATGTACATCGCTGGTATTTTCCCATGTGTTGCTTGGGGAGTCCTCGGACCGAAGATCGCCACCCATATTTTCGGTTTGGGTTTCTGTCTCAGCTATATCAGCGATTGGGTTTTGGTGGGGCAACTCAAAAGTCAGTGGTGAGAATTCTTGGGGAATGTCGTTACTAACTGATGGCGGTACGGAGTTCGATGCATCCTGGGAAACGCTGCTCTCCATACTTGTAGGAGGAGATGGCATTTTGTTTGCTCCTAATAAGAAGCCATCATCTTGATAGAGGTCATCTAAGTTAGAGAGCGGGGGATTGTTATTATCGTTCTGGGGCAGCGTATCTAGATTGGGGAATGTATAGTTGATATCACCAGGTCCCAATAAGTCATTGGGCATTGTATTTCCGGGCCAACATGGCAGGCAAATCTTGGTTGGACTTCCCGGATTGCCTCCCGTATTGCCATCAAGAGGATCTCCCGGGTTGCCTCCCGTATTGCCACCATTGTCAATGGGCTGATTTTCACCAGCAGTAGTTGCTAATTTAGTAAAATCTTCAACCAATTCTTGTGGAATATCCTGAGTTGCTGCCGGGAGTTGGCTGAGTTGCTCCTTGTTTAATAATGCGGGAGACGTTTCGTTTTCTAGGGGTAATGCTTTTTGGAGACTTTCTGGTATATCGGTAATGACTTCATTGGTATTACCAATCAGTTTTTCAAAGAAATCTCCTGGTAGTTTTTCGGCAAAATCTAGGATGATATCCTTCGGAAATACTTCCAAAAGTTTGCTGCCAAAGTCGTCTGGTATTAAATCAAGCAAATTGAAGGGGAGATCTGGGAGATCGAGCTTGGTAAAGTCAAGAGGCATTTCCGACATCATGCTGTCGATGTCGAAGTTTTCTAGTAGCTCATTGGGAATTTCTGGCAGCAGATCCAAAAACTGATTGGCAAATTGACCCGTTGTTTCCAGCAATTGTTCTGGTAACTTTTCTAAAAAGCTACCGACGACATTAGATAGTTCCGTAAATTGCTCGAAGCCGCTGTCCAAACCTTGTTCTACCATGTCGAGTAAGGATTTGCCCACATCGGCATATTCCAAAATGCGATCGAGGATATCTTCGCCCACATTTTGAATCTGGGTAGCAATCCCACTTAGGTCTTGACCGTATTCGGCAAACTTATTTATGAGGAAATCGCCAGCCATTTGCAGTTCGCCAATAACTTGTTCGCCGAAATTTTGCATCTGTGCGAACACGGTGTCCGAGAGATTACGTAGCTGCTCTAAGTTAGATTTCGATAAGTCGCTGAGTCCGTCAACTGCTTCTGTCGAAAGATTTTTCAGAGCGGCTATTTCATCCCCAGACAGAGTGCTAATGGCGTCAATCGCATCGGCGGAGAGGTTGCTAATTTTTTCGATTTGTCCGGATGTTAAGTTGCGTAGAGAATCAACAACCTCCTGTGAGTATTGCGCCAGGGTGGAAATGCCCGACATAAGATCCGATTCGGCAAAGTCAGCGAAGACGGTAAATGCTTCGTCGGATAAGTTACGAATTGTATCGATTTGTGTCTGGGAAAAGGTAAGGATGGCGTCTCGGGTAAATGCGGGAAGGTTGGTAATGGCCTCGATGCTCTCTTCACCTAATTCGTTGAGCGTGTCGATAATGGACTCTCCGTATTTTTTCAGGAGATCGGGAATTTTATCGGTAATTTCTGGAATTGCCTCAATCGCATCGTCAAGCTTTGTCAAAGCCTTCTCAAGAATCTTTTTAAAATCGTCAATGGGATCGATAATGGGATCGATAATGGGGTCGATAATGGGATCGATAATGGGCTTGATGGGATTGACAATGGGATCGATAATGGGCTTGATGGGGTCGAAAATGTCTCCAAGGGAAATATCAATATCGCCCGGATTGAAGAATGTAGTAAAAGGCATTGTCACGGGTGTACTGGGCGGCGTATATGGAGGATTGGTACCGTCGTGGTTTCCGTTGTCAGTTTTGCCATCTTTGTCGTTCAGTTCTAAAATTAGGTATTTGGGGACCTTGCTCATCTGCTGTAGCGTTTGCTCATCCAGATCGCGAATTTCTTGCAACAGCCCTTGTGAGTAGAAAAACTTCAGGGAAGTTTGAAACCCTATAGAATGAATTTCATGTAAAACTTCGCCAGAAACCGTATCGAAAGCTGCGGGAAGGGTATTATCTAACTCCCGAATTTCTTGCAGAACTGAATTGGAATTGTCGAGAATTGCATCAATAACGCCATCGCCTAGTTCCCGTACTTCATACAGAACTTCCTTAGAAAAATCCTTGAGAGTAGCGGCTGTTTTCTCATCTAAGTCTTTTATTTCCTTGGCTGCATCGACAGATTCGCCGATTAAATCTCCCACGCCACCGGTTAGTTCGCTCACAAAACTGGCAATGGTAGGATGGTTCGCGATCGCATCAATGGTCTCTGCACTCAACTCCCTCAGAGCCGATATTCCCTCGGCACCAATTTTGGCACCGAGGTCGATAATGGCATTCATGAGGTCTTCTCCCAAATCAAACAGAGAAAAACTCACCGAACCAGCTGCCTGACTGTACAAATCTAAAGGCATATTAAACTCTTCGGCAGCTACTTCCAAATGGACCGATCCGCCTTTTGTCAAGGCAGGTGCCCTGTCTGGGTCGGCGAAAAAGCTCATGCCCTTACTGCCAGCAAAATCCAGATCGATGGGGGGAATTTTGCTCGGTGGGATGGTAAAAGAACCACCTACTTCCATATCCCAACCTGCACTGGAAATATATTTCTCCTGGGCCTGTGTTCCCAAGGAAATATCTTGAGTAGTTGGTAATTCCGTCAGTCCGCCAACGGAATAGGAAAAGCCAGAGTCAGCGGCTGTTGGCAATTCAGTGGTAACCCCTAAAGCCAAACTTAGGGTATAATCAGGAACCAAATTCAGCAAATCGGTGGTTTTCCAATCGCCATCGATGAGGTCACCAAACTCCCAGGAATAGCCAGCACCGATTTCCAGGGTAAAAATCCCCAGGTTAAATTTCGTTGCGGTACCCAGGTCTAAGGTTGGAGCGATATAGGGTATGTTATTGTCCATGGTGGTATTCTCCCAAATAAAGATAAGAAAAGAAAAAGAGTTCCTTGCTGGATTGAGATGCGCCTAAGGATTTGCCGGCGTTATTGACTTATGCGGGAGCGTGCCAACGTTTATGCACTCGTGGAAACTGGCAAAATCAAAATGGCCAACCCGCCGTCTGTTGGGGGGGATCCCACTCGCCCCAAAAATTTCCAAAATTTTGCTCTCAATATGGGAAATTTGCTGTACGATCCGATGTAAGTTCAATTTGCAGATGTATGGTGCCACCTCGTCGTACTCTTACTGAGATGTTTTCGAGCTTCGCGAGGTTTGAAAACGACTGCTTCCAGCAGTGGTTCACCGAGCCCGTACTGCTACGGAACCTACAGCGACAAGCATCTGTTGCCGATCTGAGTGCGGCCAATCGCGCCGCACAGGATTTTTGGGTGCTGTATTGGTATCGCATTTGGCAGCAGAGCAGCCCGAGTTCGCGGGAACAATTGGCTTTGGGTCATTTAACCGCTTACTTACAGGAGTCGTGTTATTGGGTGGCGCAGCACACTGCCCGCCAGCTAAACGGCGTTCAATTTGGCGTATCGGACTGCTTTCAAATTGCGATCGCGACGGTTCCCACATTACTTGCCCGCTACAATCCCAATCAAGGTGCCAGCCTCAGTACCTATGCCGGATTGTGCTTTCGCCATACCATTCGCGATGTTTTACGGCAGCAGCGAGAGGTAGAAACCCGTAGCGACTGGGGTTTGTTGCGCAAGGCAAGCCAAAAGCAGATCGTGGAAGCCTTACAGGCATTGGGGTTGGGAAGCGAACAGATTGCCAACTATCGGTTGGTCTGGATGGCTTACAAAACCTGTTGGACCGATCGAACTTTCAATAACCGCCAGCTCTCCCGCCCGGATGGAGAAACCTGGCAGGCGATCGCTTCCTTTTACAACGATTGCCAAGGGTCGGCAGTTTCTGGGGCAACCGTAGAGCGGTGGTTGCAAGACCTGGCGGGAGCTTTGCGTCGGTACCTGCAACCGACGGTTACTTCCCTCAACTTACCGAAGTTTGAAGGGGGCGGCGAATGGCAGGACGATTTTCCGGCAGCCGGGGAAGATATTCCCTGGGTATCTCTGATGCGTCAGGAAGAACTGCAACAGCGGCGGCAACAAAAAGCTGAAATCAGCGATCGCTTGTGCCAAGCCGTGGCAGCCATCGACGGACAAAACCGACAATTGTTGCTGCTTTACTACGGTCAAAACTGCACCCAACAACAAATAGCCGAGCAATTACAGCTCAAGCAGTATACCGTCTCGCGGCGATTGAGCCGTATCAAACAATCTTTACTTTGGGAGATTGCCTCCTGGAGTCAAGAATCGCAGCAGAAAAAACTTACTTCCTCCGTACTCAAAGAAATTGGTATGGCTTTGGAGGAGTGGCTGCAGAACCATCTACAAGAACACGCTATGGAGGGTAGTCTCCTCAAGGAATAGGTGGTCCCGATGCTTTTAGATCTTGCACTTCAACGGCTAGAAATTCCAGCAGACCTCCACCAGCAGGCGCAAGAGCGCAGTCAAACCCATGCTGTGGCGGGGCTACGCCTGCAAGTGTACTGGAACTTGGTTTGCCAGGAACTGCTCACACCGTGGCTGGAAGATTGTCTAGCCGGTACGCCAATAGCCGTGCATTCCCATCCTCCCCACCCCCGGCAGTGGGAGCTGCTGAATGGCTGTACTTGGCAGCTACAAGGGGAAGAGCGGCAGCCGGTGACACTGGTTTGCTTGCCCGACGAAACTATGGATCGCAGCGAATTTCGAGTACCGCGGGAATGGGTCGATGTCCCTCGTTTGGTGGGAGATTACTATTTGGCGGTGGAAGTTAATCCCGAACAAGGGTGGTTGGAAGTTTGGGGATACGCAACCCACGCTCAAATCAAAACAGATGGCAAATACGACCCCTGCGATCGCACTTACTGCCTGAGTTCTTCTTACCTTATCCCAGATACCAACTGCCTGTGGGTCATGCTGCAACTTGGTAGTGAAAGGACCCGCCGCGCCATTCCCCCCCTGCCCAGCTTATCCGCGGAACGCACCGATGTTCTGATACGGCAACTGTCTCAAGCAGAAATTGTGCTGCCCCGGCAGCAACTTTCTTTTGCAGAGTGGGGGGCTTTGTTGCAGCGATCGCCAGTGCTCGAAGAAATTTGTCACCACCGCCAACTACCAGGTGATAGAACGCCGGAGGTGACGCACCTCGATCGATGGCTGGAGAACGTTTTCGAGGCTGGCTGGCAATCCCTGGAAGTGTTGTTGGGGAGAACCCCGGAATGGGCGATGGGTTGGCGTCGGGAATCTGCCGAACACCTCTGCCGTCGGGTGAAAGCCATTGACTTCGCAGACCCCTACCCGCCTTTGTGGTTGTTTGTGCTTCTGGAACCGGAAACCGATGGGCAATTGGGGATTCGCATGCGGCTGCTGCCTAAGTCTGTGGATGCTTGCTTGCCAGCATCGCTCCGCCTGACTCTACGTTCTGCAGAAGGGGATGAGGTGCAAACCGTACAAGCTCGCCAGCAAGATAAGTCCATTCAGTTCAAGCGTTTTCGCTGCCCCCGCGGGATTGCATTTACGGTTGAAATCGCGATCGCGGAGATAAAACGATCCGAAAAATTTGTCACCTAATCGAGTTGGCTCCCATGAATCACTTGGCGATCCTCAATCTGGGCAATGGAGACTGGGAAAGCGGTTTTGCCAATGCGATCGCCCAACTTTGGCATAGCGATCGCGCCGCCCCCAGGCAGTGGACGGGTGCCCTTCCCCCCCTACCCGCTCTGGGAGAGTCCTTGCAAGCATGGCGGCGTCACTACGAAGCCCTGTACGCCCACACCAACTGGCGGCGGCATATAGAAGCAACCATCCGGCACAGCTTTGACATCGATGAGGGAGATATTACTCACATTTCCCCAGCAGAGTTCGAGCGCATTTGCCAACAAGTACGTACCCATATCAATCGTTGGTTGCAGGCAGAAACCTTTCACAACATCGACCGGGGATTGCGCACCCATTTAAGTCCCACCGATGAAATTCGCTTGATTTTTACAGCTCAGAATCAGGAAGTGCTGCGGTTGCCGTGGCATTTGTGGCAGTTTTTTGAAGATTATCCCCACGCCGAGCCAGCTCTAAGTTTGCCCACCTACGGACAAGCGGTGAAAATGGCTCGCCCACGGGAAACCATTCGCATTTTGGTGGTATTGGGAAACGCCCAAGGAATTGATTTGAGTCGCGATCGCGCTTTATTGGAAAATCTTCCCCATACCACGGCTACCGTTCTCGTAGAACCCAACCGAGACACCCTTAACCGGCATTTATGGGAAGCACAATGGGATTTGCTCTTTTTTGCCGGTCACAGTAGCAGCCGAGCCAGTACTCACTTTGCCCAGGGATGCTTGCAGCTCAATCCCACAGAAAGCCTTACACTAGAAGACTTACGCTACGGTCTCAAAAGAGCGATCGCCCATGGTTTGAAACTAGCTATTTTCAATTCCTGCGATGGGTTGGGACTGGCTTGGGATTTGGCAGACTTACACGTGCCTCAAGTCATCGTCATGCGAGAACCCGTTCCCGACTGCGTGGCTCAAATGTTTTTACAGCAGTTCTTGCAAGCATTGGTCGGCGGTCAGTCGCTCTATCAAGCAGTACGGGAAGCTAGGGAGAAATTGCAGGGATGGGAGGACCGTTTTCCCTGTGCCACGTGGTTGCCCGTTATTTATCAAAATCCCGCCGAAGCTTCCACCAATTGGGAGAGTTGGTGGTACGAATCGCTCGCCGTACCGAATTCTCTATCTGGGGAGAGGGCGATCGCATTTTTCGGCAGTGGCAAGTTGATTCCTGGCTACCCTCTCCTGCGTGCTTTTGTGGCTGCTTTGGCGGTGGCTAGCACGACTTTGGGGATACGTGCTGTCGGTGCTTTCCAATCGATGGAGTTATGGGCGTTCGACCGCTTGCAAATTCTCCGTCCTGCAGAACCAACGGACCATCGCTTTTTAATTGTTACCTTAGAAGAAGCAGACATTCAAGCCCAACCGGAACCTTTACGCAACGGGTCTTTATCCGACCGAGCTTTGGAACAAGTTTTAGAAAAGTTAGAACGACACCAACCCCGGGTTATTGGATTGGATATCTATCGCGACCGGGCTACCAACGCACAAAACCTAGCGATCGCGCAAGCCTTGCGACACGACGATCGCCTAATTGTGGTCTGCAAAAGTCGGGATCAAATTTTCGATCCGGTTGGCATTGCACCTCCTCCGGAAGTGCCCGAACATCGGGTTGGATTTAGCGACTTTCTTGAAGACACCGACGGGGTTTTGCGGCGGCAAATTGTTTCCATGACCCCAGAACCCGCCTCTCCCTGCACGACACCTTATTCTTTTAGTTCGCGGCTGGCCTTTCGCTACTTACAAGCAGAAGGCATTACCCCCCAGTTTACCCCAGAAGGCAATCTTCAGTTGGGCAGGACCGTACTAAAACGGATACAATCTTATTGGGGAGGCTACCAGGACATTGATGCGGCGGGAAACCAATTGATGGTGAACTACCGAGCTCTCCTCTCCCCAGACCGCATTGCCCCTCAAATTACCTTAAGCCAACTGTTAGCCGGTCAAGTGGCACCAGATGCCATTCGCGATCGCATTGTTTTGTTGGGGGTGACCGCTGTTAGTACCGGGGATTACTGGATAACACCCTTCGGTTCTAGTCGCGCCCAACGAGTAGCTGGTGTATTTGTACAAGCTCATATGACCAGCCAACTGATAGCAGCTGCCTTAAACAAACGACCCATTTTATGGGTTTGGCCTCTGGCAATAGAAGCTATGTGGTTGCTGGGATGGAGTTTGTTGGGGTATGGCATCGCCAAACTCAGGCATTTTTTGCTTCGCACTTTGACAATGCTTTTATCTATCGGTGTTTTAACCGGTATTTGTTTTGTTTTGTTGTTGGTTGGCGGCTGGATTCCCTTGGTTCCAACCGGGATAGCAATGGTTGTAGCAGCAGGTATTGCTTCTTTAGATTTTTCCAAACATACCAAGTAAATTTTTTATCTGGCAAATTTTTATTCTGGAAAAGAACATGAACCGGATAATAGCAATTTTGAAAAATAGTCATTTCCCTAAAAAAGCCAAATTAAAAAGCTCTCCAATAACAAGAATACGAATATTTCTTGCCGGAATGTCTAAAAATCGGATTGTACCAAATCCGATTTACATAAACCCACAAAAACATAGGAGTAGTGCCCCCGTGCCTACCCCTACAAAAGAGACTCCCAGCGCAGGCGTTGCCCCTACAGAAAAATTGTGGTTCCCCCATGTTGGATTTGGGCTCAAATCCGTGCAACTCCCATTGAAAATGCTTGTTATTTTAGCAGGAATCTGGTTGAACTTGGTCAATTCTGCCCGTGCAGAACCATTTCCATCTCTACCAACTTCTAACGCACCGACAGATGCCCTTCGTGGCAGCCAAATTCTCTTCAATGCGCCACCACCCCCCAAACAAGGAACACCCAGCGGTCGCTCTCAAGGAGGTGCCAGCCGAGGTCCTTGCCAGGATTACGAAGACCTCACAGCACTCGTACCTACCACCGATGGTGTTGTGTGGGGCAAAACCACTCGTCAACATCCCTCTTTTTGGTTTTACTTACCCCATCCTTTAACTGCAGAGACGCCAATCGAATTTATATTGCAAGATGCTACCGATAATTATGTTTACCAAACCCATGTAACGGTTCCGAATACCCCTGCCGGACTGATTCGATTTGAAGTTGACCCCCAGGGGCAATCCCTGCAACCCAACCAACTCTATACTTGGACTTTGGTTATCTATTGTAATCCGACGCAACCCACCCAGTCGGTCTTTGTTAATGGTATTTTACAACGCTCTCTCCCTAATTCCGAACTGCAAGCTAAGCTCGCAACTGCCGAGGCACTAGAACGAGCAAAACTGTACGCTGCCCACGGTATTTGGTACGATGCCCTCCATATCCTGGCACAACAGTATCAATCTCAACCGTATAGCGATCGCGTCTCCACAGCGTGGGCAGACTTACTACAACAAGTTGGATTGGATACCTCGATCGATAAGCCATTTACTTCTTGTTGTGGTTCTTACTAATTTGGCAGCAAAAATGCTTAGGAGGCACGATCCTTCGTTGGTGGTTTTTGTTTAGTTTGGGTAATAGGTTTTTAAAAGTTATTTGCAAATTTTTATAAGAAGCGGGAATTTGGCTATTTTTTTGTCAAGGGGTTAATTGAGAATTTTGTCAATTGTGAAACGGACTTGCGTACTTTGAGGTCGATTTGGTACAATTGGAAAAATTTCATAATCAGGGCGCAGTATGTCAATTTCCCGAAATTTGGCATAAAAAATGGCTGAAATTCCCATAGTTTCGTTTGCTGGAAGCGCGATCGCATTTTGTTGAACCAGACCTCTTGCCACAAATTTTGGGCAGTCGCCTGGGGGGAGGTTTGATATATTGTTTGTTTTATGATATGATAAAAGGTTTTGGGGATAGATTGAAGCGCGATCGCTGTAGCGAACAACGAATTCTACCAATTCTGTACTTTCGCGCAAACATGGGACAATTGATAGGTACCATCGCCTCATTGCTGCCAGGATTGTAGCCGATCGCGGGAAAAAGACCGAAGAGACCGAAGAAGATTGCCGGTGGGGAATTTTTGGCATCTGCGCGGCAGCCGTCAATGCTACCCGATGGAAGCTGTACGAATCTCTTCAGGCTACCGGGTTGGAGCTAGAAACGGGATCTGGGGGG
>NZ_LNDC01000162.1 GCF_001870905.1 Geitlerinema sp. PCC 9228 | reverse complement strand
TGACGGCGGCTGAAGCCGCACGGGTCGCTTTTCATCCCTGCTTTAAAAAGTCAGGGCTTTCAAGCTCCTGATTCATGCGGTAAAATAGCGATTGGCCGTACCCTCCCCTTTTTCCCTCCCAACCACCCAACCATGGCTATGAAAATTTCTTACCTGTTCTGGACTTCCCTAGGCATTACATTGCTGGTTTGGTTCCTACGAGGCATCCGCGTGCTTTCGTTTTTACCCGGTTATGTGATTTGGATTTTCATTTTGGTAACGATTTCCCTGGGGATTATTAGTTACTTGCAAAGATGATTGACCTCATGTAACACAATATGACAAAAATCAAAGTAAGTTTTCCCCAAGCTGCCATGAGAGGCAGAGAAAGCGATCGCGATGTGGCCGGCAAAGTGGAAATCCTAATGTTTTCCTAATTTTTTTGGTAGCCAAACCCTTGGTTTCGTGTTATGATGAACAACTAATCAAGCTAGGGGTGCCTGGGAACAGGCTGAGATTACACCCTTAGAACCTGAGTCCGGCTAATACCGGCGGAGGGAAGCGACTTATTGAGGACAACAAAACATGCGCAAAGAATGGATCGCCAAGCGTCGTGGTGAGGGAAACGTCACCCAAATGCACTACGCTCGTCAAGGTGTTATCACCGAAGAGATGCACCACGTAGCGAAACGGGAAAATCTTTCCCCAGAGCTGGTGCGCGATGAAGTAGCCCGGGGGCGGATGATTATTCCTGCTAACATCAATCATCCCAACCTGGAACCCATGTGCATTGGGATTGCTTCCAAGTGCAAAGTCAATGCCAACCTCGGTGCCTCCCCCAACTCTTCCGACTTAAATGAAGAAGTGGACAAAATGAAACTGGCGGTAAAATATGGTGCCGATACGGTGATGGACTTATCTACCGGCGGCGGCAACTTAGACGAGATCCGCAGCGCCATCATCGAAGCTTCGCCAGTTCCCATCGGTACGGTGCCCGTGTACCAAGCCATGGAGAGCGTCCACGGGAACGTAGAAAATCTCACCGCCGATGACTTTCTGCACGTTATCGAAAAGCATGCCCAACAAGGGGTAGACTACCAAACCATCCACGCTGGTCTTCTCATCGAACATTTGCCTTTGGTAAAAAACCGCATAACCGGCATTGTTTCCCGCGGCGGTGGCATTTTAGCCCAGTGGATGTTGCACCATCACCAACAAAATCCCCTTTATACCCATTTTGAAGATATCATCGAAATTTTCAAAAAATACGACGTTTCCTTCAGTTTGGGCGATTCCCTGCGTCCCGGCTGTACCCACGATGCCTCGGATGAGGCGCAACTGGCAGAGTTAAAAACCTTGGGACAGCTTACCCGGAAAGCTTGGGAACACGACGTGCAGGTGATGGTAGAAGGTCCCGGACACGTTCCCATGGACCAAATCGAGTTTAACGTGAAAAAGCAAATGGAAGAGTGTTCCGAAGCACCTTTCTACGTATTGGGTCCGTTGGTTACTGACATCGCGCCGGGATACGATCATATTACCTCGGCCATTGGGGCGGCCATGGCCGGCTGGTACGGTACGGCGATGCTTTGCTATGTGACGCCAAAGGAACATTTGGGTCTGCCCAATGCTGAGGATGTGCGCAACGGTTTGATTGCGTATAAGATTGCCGCTCACGCAGCGGATATGGCGCGGCACCGACAAGGAGCGAGCGATCGCGATAATGCCATTTCCGAAGCACGGTATAATTTCGATTGGAACCGTCAGTTTGAATTGGCGTTGGACCCCGATCGCGCGCGGGAATACCACGACGAAACCTTACCTTCTGATATTTACAAAACAGCGGAATTTTGCTCCATGTGCGGTCCCAAATTCTGCCCCATGCAGACCAAAGTGGATGCAGATGCTCTATCCGAGTTGGAGAAATTCTTGGCCCGGGACGAGAAAGAAACAGCCAATCGTAGCTAAATCCTTCTCGAAGTGGGGAATCTACTGAAATTATACAGGTTTTGATAGGGGCAAATTATGGTTTGTCCCTATTTTTTTGCGATCGCTATGCGGATGGCGGAGATGGCTGGCAGAATTTTGGTGGCAACTCGTAGCCACCAGCCAAAAATCGCCTACAATATGGGGAGATTTTCTCGGCTTGGGTGCTTCTAGTTGTTTTTGGTTTTCTTTTTTAATTGAATAACGATTTGCTATGTACGATTGCATAATTATCGGTGGCGGTCCTGCCGGTGGCAGTGCTGCCTACCATTTAGCCAAAAAAGGACATTCTGTTGTGGTTTTGGAACAAGCCAGCCTACCGCGTTACAAACCCTGTGGTGGCGCTGTTTCTCCCCTGGTGCGGCAGTGGTTTGATTTTGATTTTACACCGGTCATTTCCCAAAAAGTCGATCGGGTCCGCTACACTTGGAAACTGGGAGAACCGGTGGAGGTGAAGCTGCAAACCTCAGAACCGGTGTGGATGGTTCATCGAGAGAAATTCGATACATTTTTGCTAGAACAGGCACAGCAGCAAGGTGCAGAAGTTCGCGATCGCACGCCGGTGACCCAGATTGCCTGGCAAAAGGACGCTTGGCAGGTCAGTACCCCCCAGGGAACAATGGCCGGTCGCTACTTAATTGGTGCGGATGGGGCCAACAGTCAAACCGCCAAATGGCTAAAGTTGAAAACTGCCAAACTACGACCGGCAGTGGTTTTAGAAGCCAAAGCCAATGGCAAGCAACCCCAACCAGCACAGGTACGATTTGATTTCGGTCAGGTAAAAAACGGCTATATCTGGAATTTACCCAAAGCAGATGGCTATTCCATTGGCATTGGTAATTTTCTTGACGGCAGCGATCGCGCCCAACTCAGCAAAATTGGTCGAGAATACGCCCAAAAAGTGGGTTTACAGGTAGCTGCCGATGGCATTTGGGAGGATTCCCTGTGTCTGTGGGATGGCAAGCGGACCCTACACGCACAAAATGCCTTGCTAGCGGGAGAAGCTGCCAGCGTCGTCGATCCGTTTACGGGTGAAGGCATCCGACCGTCCATGTACAGCGGTATGGAAGCAGCCAACGCCATTGACAAGGCCTTGCAAGGAAAGAAAGAGGCCCTCAAACAGTATACCCACACCACCAACGAACAGTGGGGACAAGATATGGTTTGGGCGCAGCGTTTGGCGGGTACCTTCTACCGCTTTCCCGGTTTTGGCTATAAAATTGGGGTGAAAAATCCCACAGCCACTCAGATTATGATGCGCATTCTTTGCGGGGACTTGCGTTATTCTGAAGTGGTGGACTATGCCCTCAAGCGTTTGGCGGGGGGATGGCTGCCTGGCGGTGGAAAATAGACATGCGGAGGCAAACCAACCTCTGAAAGCGTCCCGAAATACTCCCTATGGCGATTTACTTTTATAAGGTCGGCAACCCCTATGGCTGTTTTTCCAATTTTTCTCCCCATCCCATTTCTATGGCGGGGGAATGTTGGCAGACGGTGGAACATTACTATCAAGCGCAAAAGTTTGTTGGTAGTCCGGATGAGTGGTTGGTCGAGAAAATCCGCCATGCCAGCGACCCCGGTACAGCGGCGATGTGGGGACGCGATCGCGATCGGGTGGTGCGTGCGGATTGGGAAATTGCCAAGATTCCCGTGATGCGTGCCGCTGTGTTAACCAAATTTCTGACCTACCCCGACTTGCAGGAGACGCTTTTGGCCACTGGCGAGGAACTGTTGGTGGAAGATTCTCCGAAAGATTATTTTTGGGGACGCGGTGCGGATGGTTCCGGTTGCAATCACCTGGGAAAGGTTTTAATGAGTATTCGCGCGGAAATTCGCCGTAGAAAAAGCAGTGCGTAGGGAGAAAAACCACCAAGAGACAAAAAACGCTAAGATTTTTTATAGATAATACTGTTTTGCATTGTCTTTGATGGCAACATGGAGGAACGATAGGGTACGCAACAACGTCGTTGAAACGGACAGCCAACTTGTAAGGTTTCCCGATTTCGGTAGCAGGGAGATGAAGTAGGGAAAAGAACTGTCTTTAGGTAGGAGATTTGATTGCTATGTACCGTCCATTGGTTTTGGTCGTCGCTGTAGGTTCTAGCGCGATCGCATTTTTCTCCCCTGCAGGAAAAGCAATCCCTTTTCCTACGGCTACCGAAGTACCTGAAGAACAACCATCGGAATCTACGGAAGAATGTCGCTGGTTGGGAACTTGCTACCGCTAATGTCATCTTTCTTTTGAGAAGCATATGAAATCGGAGATTGCCACCCAAAACCAGCAGGCTTTTCGGACCCTCTACCGCGCGATCGCCCTTTCTGAGGGACAATTTTCCCTGGTTTTGGTTCGCTGCCACTATCGCTGCCTGCAAAAACGCATCCTCGAGCGCCTGGAAACGGCTTTATCCCGCCGCCATGCCGATGGTTCCCAGCAGGGAAGGTCGCCTGGCTACCAAATCCTTTCCCTAGAACCTAACGCCACGAACTTGTACGCGCAAGTGCAAGCCAGCACCAGCACCACCTCACCCCAGGCTTTGATGGTGTTGGGATTGGCATCGGTGCGGTTTGTGGACCAACTGTTGGTTTCTACCAATCAAGTCAGGGATGAGTTTCGCGATCGCCTGTCGTTTCCCTTGGTTTTATGGGTCACCGATGAAGTATGTCACAAACTCACCCGACTGGCCCCCGATTTGGCCAGTTGGGCAGCTCCTCCGATTAAATTTGAGTTAGATACCCACGACTGCCAGCGGTTGGTCCGGCAAAAAGCACGGCAATCCTTCCAAAATATTTATCGCGCTACCCCCTCCGAACTGGCGTCTCCTCCTTCTTTGGCACCTTCAGTTAGCGATTTGTTGGAGTTACACTACGCCTTGCAGGATTTGCAACGCCGCCATCAAACTGTTTCTGAAAGTACCCAAGCGGAAGTTGCGTTTGCCTTTGCCCAGGGAGATGCTTACGGAATTGCTACTAACGTTACTGCAGAAACAGAGGGTTGCAGTAGCGAAAGGGCGATGAAACGGTATCAACAAAGTTTAGAATTTTGGAAATCAGCCGTTCTCCAGGTAGGCAAAGAAATCTCGGCCCAGTTTGGTTCACCACAAGCTGCCGTGCGTCAAAGTGGCGATGGCTATCCCCAACAACTACAACGGCAGGTAAAACAATACCTATTGCGTCAAGCGATCGTGCTGTATGCCATGGGATTGGCGCTTTGCCGGCAGGGAGAACGCCAGTCGGACCCCCAGGAACAGTTCCAGCAAGCCAGGCGTTATTTGGTCCAAGCCGTGCAAGTGGCAGAACTGATCGAACAACCGCAACTGGCAGCGAAATTGGTGACCCAACTGGCCGAAGTGCTATACTACTTGCAACTGTGGCAGCCCTTACTTAAAATTACCAAACAAGCCCTGACCTGGCATACTCAGTACGGTGCCGCCACGGAAAAAGCGCGAGATTTCGGTTATTTGGCAGAAGCCAGCTACCACCTAGGACGCTACAAGGATGCCTATTTGTGGTCGCAACTGGCCGTACGTACCCTGGCGTCTACCTACGAGCGCCCCAGCCACAAAACTTGCGAAAATAACGTACGTCCCTTATTTCCATCGTTGCTAGCCATCCAGTACCGCTTGCTGTGGTTGCGGGTGCAAAATTACGGCGAAGACCCGACCATTACTTGGAATCAGGGCGTTGTTGCTGAAGACTTGGAAGTTGCGATCGCGGCTTGCAATCCCCACCACCATCCCCACCGCTACATTCGCCTGCTGGAAATTCTGCGATCGCAATACTACCGCCGGGGCAACTATCCAGAAGCCTTTCGCCTCAAACAAGAGCAGCACTTAGTAGAATCAAGATACGGATTTCGGGCTTTTGTCGGTGCCCAATGCTTGCGGCCTGTGGTAGCTGGCGATGGCGATGGCAGCCGCGGGAAAATCCAAGAATTGACGCCCATCGTACCTGAAATTACTGCTTCCGGACGCATGGCTGATGTAAAACAGATTCTCTCCCGTTTGGCAAGAGCCGATTGCAAACTTACCGTAGTGTACGGACCTTCTGGGGTCGGCAAAAGTTCCCTGATTTTAGCCGGCTTGCTTCCCGCATTGCAGTACACCACCATCGACGGACAAATCCCCTTGCCAGTGGTAATTTCTAGCTACGAAAATTGGGTAGAAACCCTAGGGGATTTGCTAGTAGCTTACCGGCAACCGCAACCAGAGAAAAATCCAACCTCTTCCCCCATCAATAGCATTGCCCAAATTTGCCAGCAACTGTATACCAATACCGAAAAAAACTTATTTACCATTTTAATTTTCGACCAGTTTGAAGAATTTTTTGCCGGGTCTACATTAGACCAGCGGCGGGAATTTTACGAATTTTTCAGTCAATGTTTAAACTTGCCGGCGGTCAAACCCATTTTTGTGCTGCGCGAAGATACCATTCACTACTTACTGGAAATCGAAAAATATGCTAATTTAGAAGCCATTCCCCACGGCAATATTTTAGACGCACAGGTACGCTACTATTTGGGGAATTTTTCTGTAGCTGGAACCCGATCGCTTTTACAGGGATTAACCGCCAACCACCACAACGAAACCACCACCGCAAGCAAGCAACCCTACACCCTAGAACCAGAGCTCATCGAACAGTTGGTGGAAGATTTAGCAGAAGAATCCGGCGAAATTCGTCCCATCGAACTGCAAATTGTTGGTTCCCAACTGCAAGCAGAAAATATTACCATCCTAGCAGACTATCAAAAATCGGGGGGCAAACACAGCCTCATCGAGCGATTTTTAGAAGGCGTGATTCAAGACTGCGGTACAGAACACAACCATACCGCACGTTTGGTGTTATTTTTACTCACCGACGAAGTGGGCAATCGGATTGTGAAAACCCGTCAAGAATTGCATGCAGAACTGGCAGCCAATACTGAAGCTTTGGATTTTATTCTCCATGTATTTGTGGAATCGGGAATTGTGACAATTCTACCTTCCCAAACAGCCGTTTATCGCTACCAACTGGTACACGATTATCTAGCCACATTGATTCGGCAACGGGAACAAGCCAATTTGCGTTCCGAGTTGGAAGAGTTGCGCCAAAAGCAACAGCAAAATTACCAAGAAGTAGAACAGCTAAAAGAAGAAAAAAGCCTGCTAGCATCTTTAGCCGATGCCAGATATCAGTTGGTACAAGAAACCTTAGAAGATTTCCTCCCCAACGCTACCGAAAATACCTCGTTGCTGGAGTCGCTAACCCAACTGCGGCAGCGGGAAGAACTCAGCCAAATTCTCATCGACCAACTGCGTCAGGAAAAAAATCTACTATCGCAATTGGTAGAAACCAAAAACAAACAGAAAAAAGTCGAAAAAGACCGACGGCGTTGGCGGCGGATTTCCGTTACCGGTTCGGCTATTGCGGGGGGATTGCTGGCTTTGACCACCGTTTCGGCCTTGTCGGAACGTCAGGAAGCAGAGATTGCGCAAAAAAGGGCAGAAGTAGCAGAAATCGAAGCTCGCAATGCCGCTTCTAGAGCTTTGTTTGTATCGGGCGATCGCTTGCATGCTTTATTAGACAGCGTCCAAGCCGCTCAAAAACTGCAAGCCACTCCCGCCTCACCAGCATTAAAGTTAGAAACCTTCGACCGCTTGCAGCAAGCCGCCACCACCGTCCGTGAGGTCAACCGCTTGCAAGGTCACCGCGATGGCATCTACCAAGTGCACTTCAGTCCTGACGGCGAACTGATTGCCTCTGCCAGTGCTGACCAAACCATCAAACTGTGGCATCGCGACGGTCGCTTGTTGCAAACTCTTGGCGGTCATACCCGGCGCGCGAGCAGCATTGATTTTTCCCCCGACGGCGAGAAATTGGCCTCTGCCAGTTGGGATGGTACGGTGAAGCTGTGGTCGTCCTCTGGAGACTTGCTGCATACCATGACTGCCCATACCAAGCGGGTTTTGGGGGTAGCTTTTAGTCCCGATGGCGAAGTGCTGGCATCGGTGGGGTCTGATGGTAAAATCAATCTCTGGAATGGTCAGGGTCGCTATCTGCGCACCATTGACGGTCACCGGCAGCCAATTACCAGCGTGGCTTTTCATCCCAATAGCAAAATTTTCGCAACAGCCAGTACGGATCGCACGGTGAAGCTGTGGTCGCGGCAGGAAGGGTTTATTCGGACTTTGGGTGAGGGCGAGCAAGGACATCAGGGCGGTATTTATGATATAACCTTTTCCCAGGATGGGAATTTTCTGGTTTCTGCCAGTGCCGACCGTACGGTCAAAATTTGGCGTCCTTCTGGGGAATTGGTACAAACGTTCCAGGGACATCAAGCGTTGGTGCATGATGTGGCGATTGACCCCCATAGCCATGCGATCGCGTCTGCTAGTTTGGATGGTACGATAAAAATTTGGCATCGTGAGGGAAAACTACTGCAAACTCTCACCGGACATCAGGATTGGGTTTTGGGCGTTAGTTTCAGTCCCGACGGTCAATGGTTGGTATCGGGCAGTCGCGACAGCACCGCCAAGATTTGGCGCTGGCAACCCCAGAAAAAACTTATGCAAACCATGCCTGCCCACGGGGGGTCTGCAAAAGCGGTGGCGTTTCATCCCAATGGCAATCTCTGGGCATCGGCGGGAGATAATGGCAAAATTAAGCTGTGGAATGCCCAAACAGAGGTGCAAGCAACCCTATCGGCTCATCAGGGAGCAGTGACGGGACTGGATTTTCACAGCAACGGCAAATGGTTGGTTTCTGCCGGTAATGATGGTACGGTCAAACTGTGGCGTAGTGATGGTACTTTGGTACGCAGTTGGTCTGCCAATCAGGGGCAAGTTGCCGATGTGGCGTTTTCTCCCACAGGAGATTGGTTGGTGTCAGCGGCTGGGGAAGAATTAGCGCTAGAGAAAAATGATGTCAAAAGCGATCGCTACTCCCTCAAATTATGGAATTTAGAAGGAAAATTATTGCAAACCCTCTCCAGCCACCAAGATGCGGTAACATCAGTAAGCGTCAGTCCTAACGGCCAGATGCTGGTTTCTGGCAGCCGCGACAACACGGTGAAACTATGGCATGCCGATGGCAAACTGTTGAATACCTTCCAAGGACACAGCGACTGGGTTTTGGACGTGGCGTTTCATGCCAATGGTAAGATGGTGGCATCCGCCAGTGCGGATCGAACAGCGCGTTTGTGGAATTTGGAAGGCAGGCAGCTACAAGCGTTTTTCCACAGTCGCTCGAAATTCCATTCCGCAGCCAATGGCAGCGAGTTTGCCGCCAGCAGCCGCGATGTACAAGTGTCGGCGGTCACCTTTTTACCAGGCATTGCGGGAGTTTCTGGCAATACAATTTTGGCTTCCGCCAGCGAAGACGGTACGGTGAAGTTTTGGCGTCCCGATGTTACTGGAGAAAGCGATAAAGTGGGATATGTAGAAGATGGAACGACGCCAGTGCGAACTTTGGTGAGTTCCCCCAGCGATATCCGTCAAATGGCTATTTCTAGGGATGGCAACCAACTGGTAGCTGCCAAGGGAGATGGTACCCTAGTGGTGTGGAATTTGGATGTAGATTTGGCGGATTTGTTGGAAGTAGGATGCAATTGGTTGCAAGATTACGTACGGAGCCATTCCCAGCTATCTGCAAAAGAGAAACATTTATATTCTTGTCGGCAATCTAAAAAGTAGGTAGCGGGATTTGGGTGGGAACGGAAACTGGCACTGCGATCGCCTGTTTTTTAATATCACCTTAACCTACGACGATTATAATTAACCATAGTCAATACCATTTCTGAAAAAATAACGATTGATTGTCTTGGTAGGGCGGCTTCGCGAAGGGGTCCGACAAAAACGCCCGATCGTCTCTTGAAAAATCTTAAAGAAATGGTATAAAAAAAGCAAACTATATCTCCAATTGTTCCAACTGCCTTTCTCAGAAATTTGACAGCTCAATTTGTTGCGCTTGTTACTTGTTGCTTGTAACTTCTGGACATGAATTTAAAACTCCGTTTCTCACTGCAGAATTCATCCCTGGTAGGCAATTTACTGGCGAATGCAGCAGCAGCGATCGCAATTTTTGCAGTTAGCCAATTTTGTTTGAGTTTTACTTCCTTTCCCAACAGCGATGCTGCCCCCATTTGGCTTTCTTCCGGCGTTGCGATCGCATTGATTGCTCGTTGCGGTTACTTCCTTTTCCCCGGTATTATAATGGGATATTTTATTTATGGCTTATTCATCCATCCGCTAACCCCCGAGGGAATCCTCACAATTTTGGGGATTGGTGCAGCCAATTTCCTGGAACCTCTTGTTGGTGCTTGGGTTTTACGCCGGCATACCCAACATCCCCCTTGGTTGGCATACATTCAAGATGTTCTGTTGTTTGTGACGTTCGGAGCAGCCACCAGCGCCGCCATTAGCGCTACTTTAGGCAGTTTCAGTCTTTGTTTTATCGGTCAAGCTGCTGTCAGCGATTTTCTCGAAATTTGGCGCACCTGGTGGACTTCAAACATCACGGGGATTTTGCTAGCCACCCCCTTGCTGCTTTTTTGGAGTCAGGAAAGACCCTTTCCCATTCGCTGGTCCGCTGGTAAAATAGGAGAACTGGCTTTTTTAAGTTTTGCAATTTTGCTGATTGCCCATGTTGCTTTTCGTGGGAGCTATACAGTTGAATACGTTTTATTGCCTCTGCTTACTTGGGCAGTTTATCGTTTCGGTCAGCGGGAAGGAGCTACTTTAGCCGCAATTGTAGCCGCGATCGCGATTTGGGGAACCATTGGCGGCATGGGTAGCTTTGCTAGGGAAACCCAGGAAGCGTCGTTGATTTTGCTGCAATCCTTCGTGGCAGTTCTAGCAACCACCATATTATTTCTACAAGCCACCATTCACGAACGACAGCAAGCGCGTGCGGAACTATATCGCTACAACCAAGAATTGGAACAGCGGGTTCGAGAACGAACCGCCTCTCTCCAAAGCGCGCAAGAAGCTGCCGAAGCCGCCAACAGAGCCAAAAGCCAGTTTTTGGCCAATATGAGTCACGAACTACGAACGCCCCTCAATGGTATTTTAGGGTACGCTCAGATTTTAGAGCGATCGCCCTTACTGACAACAGACACCACCTCTACCTCCTTAGCAGAAGCAGTTAACACCAACCGCCAGCAATTTCGAGATGGTTTGCAAATCATACAGCAGTGCGGTTCTCACTTGTTGATGTTGATCGACGATATTCTGGATTTATCTAAAATTGAAGCCAGAAAATTGGAACTCCATCCTACCGAGTTAGATTTTCCCTCGTTTCTCACTACAACCACAGAAATGTGTCGCATCAAAGCACAACAGAAAAACTTACAATTACAAAAAACTTTCGATCCGGATTTGCCGCGGGAAGTGTATGCCGATGAAAAGCGATTGCGGCAAGTTTTGGTGAATTTGTTGAACAACGCCATTAAGTTCACAGAAGATGGTTACGTTATGTTCGGCGTTTCTGCGATCGACGATCGAAACAAAAATTCCCTGCATCCCATGATACGCTTTCAAGTGCAAGATACGGGAGTGGGAATTTCGCCGGCGGAAATCAAGACCATTTTCCAACCTTTTGCACAAACAGGAAGCAAGCAACAAAAATCCCAAGGAACCGGATTGGGGTTGGCTATCAGTCAAAAAATTGTGGGTATGATGGGGGGAGAAATTGAAGTTGTTAGCGTGCCGGGAGAGGGGAGTACGTTTTGGTTTGATATCATTTTGCCAGTTGCGAGTAGGGCTGCGGCGAGTTCTGGACAACAGGATGCCAATTGTTATATTGTAGGGTATCGCGGTCGTCAGCGACGGGTTTTGTTGGTAGATGATATCGCCAAAAATAGAGAAGTATTGCAAGATTTGCTCGCGCCGGTGGGATTTGAGGTTATGGAGGCTGTGGACGGGGAAACAGCTATGGAAAAAGCGATCGCACATTCTCCGGATTTGGCAATTATCGATTTGATGGGAGATTCTGCTTCTGGTATCGATTTAATTCGCCGGTTTCGTAGCCATCAAGCCTTACAAAATTTGCCCATTCTTGTTTCCTCTGCTAGTGTTTTTGAAAGCGATCGCCAAAAAAGTTTGCAAGCGGGGGGCAACGCTTTCTTACCCAAGCCCATCCAAGCTTCCCAACTGTGGCAACAAATTCAGGATTTGCTGGATGTGAAATGGATTTATCGTTATGTCAACGAAGAACAAGAGCAATTAGAAAACCAATTCCAAGAAATCGTAACACCTTCCCGTCAAGAAATCGAAAATTTGTACAGTTTGGCTGTACGCGGTAGTTTGAAAAAACTCCAAAAACAAGCGCGTCAGCTACAAACTCAAGACCCCAACTTGACCTTTTTTGCTGGGAAGGTCTTAGAACTGGCACAGAATTTCCAAGAAAAAGAATTGCGAGATTTTCTCAATTTTTATCGAGTGTAAAGGGTATGGTAAAATTCGCCCGATCGCTTCTTGTCACGAATGTGCCAACATTGCTGCTAAACTACTAGAAATGCGATCGCGAATCAATTGGAACCGTACCATGCCATGGCTTCTCTGGCTGATAATCCCTTAACCCACTATCGCCAAGTTACCGCTGTTTTGGATACTTCCCGCCATATAACTAGGGAAGAAGCTCTTACGATTTTAATCGCTCGCGATCGCGTAGAGCAAGCCATCGAACGGGGAATCCTGCAAACCCCGCAGCAGCTACAGCAAGTTTACGAACTCGACAGCAAGCTGCAACAAAATCCCCGACGCATTTGCGCCAATCTCGACTTAGCCACCTATCGCCAAAGCCTCAACAAAACCTCCCTCGGCTGGTGGTGGTATTTGGATACCACTTACGAACATCGCCACGAGAGACTGGATTGGCTGTATCGTGCTTTGAGTTTAGTAGGATGGACAGCCATTATGGCTTTTTTGGTGAATATCGGCAATCGATCTTTCCAAGGGGGTTTGGGCGTTTCGGGAGCGTTTGCGGTGATTTTGCCGTCTTTGCTGACTTTACTTAAAGATCGCAGCGAAGTCACAAAAGCCGGTCAGCGAGCTTTTACGGAAATGTTGGAGCGATTCGGCATTCCCCGGCAATGGCACGAGGAAATCAAACTGGGCGTTACTGGTTTGCTGCTGTTGGTGTTGTTGGTATTTTGGTTTTCCTTACCCGAAATTGCCAATATTTACAACCAACGTGGCCTTCATGCGCATCATAACCAGGCTTACAGCCAAGCCGAAACACTCTACAAACAAGCAATTTCCTTGGATAAAGACCATTCCCATGCTCATTACAACTTAGGCGTTTTGTACGAAGATTGGGAAAACCAGGAAAAAGCCAAACAACATTATCAAATTGCTGCCAGTCAGGGAAATATTAGAGCGCACAACAACTTAGCTCGCTTATTAATTTTGGAAGAAAAATATGCCGATGCCGTCCATCACTTGCAACAAGCTTTGTTAGCTATCAAAAAAATTCAACAAAATCCGGAAAGCAAAGAAGTGGAACCTGAAGACAAGTATAGCATCTATAAAAATTTAGGCTGGGCGCGTCTGGGGCAAGAACGCTATCAGGATGCTCAACAATATTTGCTTCTTGCCAAAAACCTAACAAAAGGGGAATATAAAGACCAAATTTCAAGAGTTGCTTCTGCTCGCTGCCTTTTGGCTCAAGTGTACGAAAAACAAGAAAAAAAAGAAGCTGCGATTGAGGAGTGGCAGGCTTGTTGTGCGTTGGGAAACAAACTGGTTTCCGAAGAAGATGCTTGGTTGCACCAGGCACGCCAACAGCTTCAAGCTACTGGAAAACCGTGTTCCGAAACCTAAAACAAGCTTATGAACTTGAGAAAATTTCTATCAATTTCGTTCCTGAGTGCTGGACTCTCTCTAGGTAGCCACGGCTTTGCCAATGCCGAAACGCTGAATATTCTTTTGCAAGCTTCTGGCACAGTAGAACGCAAAGCACCTTCTTGGTCGGAATATCAACCTGTGGGAATTGGCACTCTTCTAGGAATCGAGGACCGCTTGCGCGTGCGAGGTCCAAATGCCCATGCTATCATTTCGTGTACCAATGATAAAAAGTGGCGCATCGGCAGGGGTACGGTCAAAATTTCCGAGGGATGCCCCGATAACGGCGTGCGATGGGATCCAAACGATACCCAAGCACCTCCCAGAACCGGAATCGACCCCCGGCAACCCTATATTCTCGCTCCCCGCAATACGGCTATCATGCCGGGTCAGGAGTTCGGATTCGCTCCCCGCAAGCTGATGCTGCGCTGGCATCCTACAGAAGAGGCGCAAACCTATCGCGTGGTGGTGAAAACACTGCTTTCCGGTCGTTGGGTCAGCGAACCAACTAGCCGTTCGTCGATTCGGTATTCGGGTGAGCTGGAACCGTCAACTACCTATCAAATTTGTCTGATGAGCGATCGCGATTCGGGTGGAACTTGCAATGTCTCTTCTTTGCCTACGTTTAAAGTGTTGGATGTAGATACGGCGGAAAAAGTAAAGCAAGAGATGGAACGCTTGCAAGCACAAAATTTGCCCGCACCCATCCACCAGCTTTCCCAGGCGAACTTGTATGCCAGGTACGAACTCTATCAAGCGGCGATTGATACCCTGCGACCTTTGGTAGACAGTGGCAGCGAAAATTTGGCGGTTTACAAACTGCAAGCTCAGTTGTACGAGCAAATTGGCTTGCCACCACGAGCGATCGCACTTTACAAACAAGCTCTGGCATTGGCAGCAGAGGATAATTTCAGCGATCGCGCTTATATTCAAGAGCGATTGGGCAGGTTACAATACCAGGGCACCAACTACGCGGAAGCCGTTACCTGGTTGCAGCAGGCGCGCCAAAGCTACTCGCAATTTCTCGACCTTTCCCTCGACAGCAACCAAAAGCGTTTGCAAGCACTGGAAGAAAAATTGACAGATGCTCGCAGACGTTCCGATTGAGCTGCCCAGGGATATTTTGAGAACAGGTTGGGGAATCCTAATGACGAATTCCCCTTTTCTCCATATCGAACATTAGCCCATCCAGATTCTACTACTCGTTCCTATGTCCAGCCGAAAATCAATTCCCCAATGGTTCCCGCTTCTGGTGAGTGTCTTGCCTCTAGGCATGTTGCCAGATACTGCTATTGCTTCTACGGTGGAAGCGTCGCCGGTGATATTGGCACAGCGAGAAAGTTCTTTTACGCCACAAAACTTTACAGATCGTCTAGATGAGAATGCATCAACTACAGAAGATGGACATTATTATAAAGTATATTCATTTGAAGCTGAAGAAGGCGATCGGATTACCATTGAGCTTTCTAGCAATGAATTTGATGTAGGATTAGGTTTATACGATCGTCAAAACGAAGAGATTTTGGATCGGAATGACGCTATATCCAAGACAAAAGCTCGAATCGTAGTTACCATTCCCCATTCTGGACAGTATGACGTATTTGTAACCAGTCAAGAACCAGAACAAACTGGAAACTACCAACTACAGTGGCGACAAGCAACGGAAGCCGATATCAAGCTAAGCGAAGCAACTCGCTTAAACCAGCAAGTTGTAGAACTTCACCAACAAGGAAAATACACTGAAGCCATTCCAATAGCAGAAAAAGCTTTAGAAATTCGACAGCGATTTTTAGAGGCACCACATACCGATATTGCCGACAGTCTCAACAATCTGGCAGCTTTGTACGAAAGCCAAGGTCGCTACGAGGAAGCGGAACCCCTCTACCAAGAAGCCCTGGAAATGTACAAACGCCTACACGGCGAACAACATCCCTCCGTCGCCACCAGTCTCAACAATCTGGCAGGTTTGTACGAAAGCCAAGGTCGCTACGACGAAGCAGAACCCCTCTACCGCCAAGCTTTGCAAATGAGAAAACGCCTACTGGGCGAACAACACCCCTCAGTCGCTACCAGTCTCAACGATCTGGCAGTTTTGTACCATCGCCAAGGTCGCTACGACGAAGCGGAACCCCTCTACCAAGAAGCTCTGCAAATGTACAAACGCCTACACGGCGAGCAACATCCTCGTGTCGCCATCAGCCTCAACAATCTGGCAGCTTTGTACAAAGACCAAGGTCGCTACGAGGAAGCGGAACCCCTCTACCAAGAAGCTCTGCAAATATACAAACGCCTACACGGCGAGCAACATCCCTCAGTCGCCACCAGCCTCAACAATCTGGCACTTTTGTACGAAAGCCAAGGTCGCTACGACGAAGCAGAACCTCTCTTGCGCCAAGCTTTGGAGATGAGAAAACGCCTATTGGGCGAACAACATCCCCGTGTCGCCACCAGCCTCAACAATCTGGCAATTTTGTACTATCGCCAAGGTCGCTACGACGAAGCGGAACCCCTCTACCGCCAAGCTTTGCAAATGTACAAACGCCTACTGGGCGAACAACACCCTGATGTCGCCGCCAGTCTCAACAATCTGGCAGCTTTGTACCAAAGCCAAGGTCGCTACGATCAAGCAGAACCCCTCTACCAAGAAGCTCTGGAGATGAGAAAACGCCTATTAGGCGAGCAACATCCTGATGTCGCCGCCAGCCTCAACAATCTGGCACTTTTGTACAAAAGTCAAGGTCGCTACGAGGAAGCGGAACCCCTCTACCGCCAAGC
>NZ_LNDC01000161.1 GCF_001870905.1 Geitlerinema sp. PCC 9228 | reverse complement strand
TAAACCTATTTTTGTTCATTATGTTGACTCTCAGCTACGAATTTAAACTCAAACCAACATCCCGCCAGGCTCAAACGATGGAGTTGTGGTGGGAAATCTGTCGGCAAGTTGGCAATGATGGGCTGAGAGAACGCCAAGATGGGGTCCAATCCCGAAAATCGCCTGTCAACGCCTGTCGTCTGGGAGGCGAGTACGTCATTCCTGCCAATACCCCTCGCCATACCTCTGCCAGTCAGTGCCAGGCATTAACACCAGCCCAGAAAGACCATCCCCAATTAAAAATCCCCCAACACAAGTCTGGCAGCAAATTCGGCGTAGCTCAGCACAAGCACTCAAATGTTTGGAGACTGCATGGGTGGACATGTATCGACGGGGATTTGGTTTTCCTTGTTTTAAGAAAAAAAGACGATTTCGCTCCTTTGTTTTTCCCAAAGTGAAGGAAAATGTTATCGAAGGGAATCAAATCGACTTTCCGAAAATCGGGAAACTACGGTTTTTCAAGTCTGGTTCCCTTCAGTGAGGGCTTCGTGGTTAAGCAAGTACAAATTCTGAAAAGAGCGAGCGGGTACTATACTATTTTATCCGGTGTCAGCGGATGTCGAAGTTCCCCAACCACCTATAAAGCGGTCATGCCATCGGATTGGATATGGGTAAGATGAGCTATTTGGCTACCAGCGACGGTGAATTGATTGACAACCCACGATTGTTCGTGCAGCTTCTGGCAAGCTGAAATGGCTGCAACCAAAGCTTAAACGAAAGAAAAAGGGTTCCAGATGTTGGCGCTTGATTCAACATCGCATCGCCCAATTGTACGAACATGTAACCAAATCTCGCAAAGATTTTTTCTTGAAGTGGTCTCACCATTTGTGCCACCAAGCTGACAGCATTTTTGCCGAGGCGTTGAATCTGAAAGCACTGGGGCGAAGTTGGTTAGCCAAATATTGTCTCGATGCTGCCTGGGCCGAGTTTCTATGCTTCGGCGTAGCTCAGCACAAGTCCATTTTTCTTGGGTCTGTTTCAAGCGTGGTCAATACTTGGCCAAAGGAGAGGCCAAACAGACCAGTCAAATTTGTCCCCACTGTGGTGTCCATACGGGGAGAAAGCCGCTTTCCCAAAGGACTCATTTTTGCTCCCACTGCGGCATGGGGAACCCATCGAGACGTGGCAGCAGCACAAGTGGTTTGGAATCGAGGTGTCGCAAGTACGTCCACCACAGGACGGAAAAATGCTCGTCGAGGGTCCCTGTTCGCCGGGGATGGACTAGCTCATAGCGAATTCATCTAGGCACACCCAATGAAGCGAGAATCTCACGAATAGAATTCGTGAGAGTGTTAACTGCTCGAGTGCATTTGGTTTTCAGCTTTGCTCCTATTGTTTGCTTCCGTATGCTTGTTTGTCCTACCTGTAGCTACCGTAATTCTGGCGATCCTCGTTTTTGCTACCAATGTGGTACGCCTTTATCCTATAAAATTTGTTCCGGCTGTAGAACCCAAGTGGATTTCCAGCAGCAAAACTGCCCCCAATGCAAAGCGCCGGTAGGCACAATACGACAGGGAATTATTTTTCATGTTGCCGTATTCGATACCGATACAGATATGGATAGCGATCGCACGGCCCCCATGTCGGAAGCTATTCCCCAAGTGGGCGATCGCTTGGATGAAGAACAAGAGCGCTATCGCATTCTAACTGTTTCTACTCCCAACAACAGCCATGTAGAGGAAGTCAGCTGTCGCGTTTTGGATTGCGATCCTTTTCGGGTTCCCTATTTGGAAGCCCGCACCCAAGTCCAAGAAGACACGCTACCGCTACAAGTTCCCTGCAATGCCGACCCCTGGCAGCGGCTGGTGCAACCGTACCAAATTTTGGCTTTACAATTTCACCGTACGGTTCCCAAACTCTACGATGCTTGGCAGGAGCAGGAAAAAATTATTTTACTGTTAGAAGATCGTTCCCAACTTCCCCGTTTGAGCGAATTGGACGAACATCAGATTTCTCCAGAGCAAATTTTGCAGTGGTTGGGGGAAATGACGGAACTTTGGGGTGCTTTGCTATCTTGTCGCTGCCGGTCCAGTTTGCTGCAGTTGGGCAATTTGCGGGTTGACGAACATCAAGAGTTGTGTTTGGAACGGTTGTATCTAGATCCGGAAGCAGGACCGCCGACGCTGGTAGATTTGGCCGGTCGCTGGAAACAACTATTTCAAACTTCGCCTATTGCTGGCTGGCAGCCTTGGATGGATTTGCTGGAAGATATGATGGCCAAGACGGTTGGCGAGGTTTCCCAACTGCGATCGCGCCTGCAGCAGCTCGCTTATGCTTTGGATGGGTTTTCTGCTACCAAGGCAACGCCTACTGCCAGTCCCCTTCCCAGACCGGTGGTGGATTTGGAGGAGACAGAACCCACTGTAACCTTTGCGGCGGCGGAGGAAGAGGACGACGACGACAGCTCTACCATGGCGTTTCCCAAGCAGTTGCTGGCTATTGAAGAAGCTGGCTGTACGGAGGTGGGACGCCAGCGACGACACAATGAGGATACGTTTGCGATTTGGACTCGCCGCGATCGCCAAATGTCCCCTACCGAACATTCCCTATCGGTACGGGGATTGTACGTTCTTTGCGATGGTATGGGGGGTCACGAAGGTGGCGAGGTGGCTAGTGCCATGGCGGTGCAAACTCTCAGGGAATATTTCCAAAAATATTGGACGCAAGCCGACCTTCCCGATGCCAAAACCATTAGCAAAGGTATTTATTTGGCCAACCAGGCGATTTTTCAGGAAAACCAAAAACAATCCCGCGGCGGAACTCGTCGTATGGGAACTACATTGGTTATGGCTTTGCTGCAAAATACCCAGGTAGCGATCGCTCATGTAGGCGACAGTCGCCTGTATACCTTCGACCGGGAAAAACAACTACAGCAACTCACCACCGACCACGAGGTAGGCCAGCGACGCATTCGCCGCGGTGTTTCCCCGGAGGTGGCTTACAGCAGTCCCGATGCGTACCAACTGACCCAAGCTCTGGGTCCTTACGACACGGAGTTTCTCGCTCCCAGCATTCAATACCTGCAATTGGAAAAAGATACGCTGCTGTTGTTGGCCTCCGATGGCTTGAGCGACAATCAGTTCGTGGAAACCCAAGCAATGGAAAATTTATACGCTATGCTGGGGGGGGAAGCCAATTTGACGCAACAGGTACGCGCTTTGGTGGACAAGGCCAACCACCACAACGGTCACGACAATATTACCGCGATCGCTGTTCGCACCAAAATTGGCTCACCCCCTACTTCTTAGGTTGGACGAGCGGATCAAAATAGATCGAAAAGTTTTGCAAGCAAGGCAACCTGGCTGTAGTCGGGGAAACGAGTTGCCTCGGCTGAAATTCGATCGCGATCGCCGAGGCTTGACGACAACCAAGTTGCCCTATCCATCAAGATTGTTTTGCTTGTCTAATCTTCCCACTCTTCAACGGCGATAAGTTCGCTAACTGGGTCTTGCATAGAAAAGCCAAAATCTTGTAGTTCTTGCTTCCAAAAAGGCCATTCATCTCCATGTAGGAGGGCAATTTTCCAGATACTATCGTTGGGCTTGAGTACCTTAGACTCCACGAGGGATTGTACTTGACGTTGCAATTTCACCATCGGGTGTTGTATAACCTGCTGGCTCATAGTACCTCATTCAGTTAAATAAATTCTGTTACAGACGAAAAGTTTCTAACCAACCGCACCTTTTTATTAAACCTGCCTTGCAAACGGTTTGGTTAGCGTAGGGCGCAAAGGCCGTTGTCAGCACGAAGATGAAGGAAAGTTGGACATTTCGCTTTCCGGGAGCTTAGGAAACTTGGAAAGCGTTGCCGCCCGGTAAGATACCTGCCTAAGACAAATTGAACCCTAAGGTGACACCAGAAACTCTGGTCTGGCGTCCGTTCGGCTTGGCGAGAAGTAGATTATCTAAAAACACTTACACCAACTCTAGAGGCGGGCAGATATCCGAGGAGGGAACCGTTTCCTAGCTCTATCCGTTCATCTTAGCACAGTTCATTGGGTTTGCGATCGCCATTGCCAGCAAATATAAGCTAGACCCATAATTTTCGTTCAAAGCATAAGTCACAATAAGTCTTTTGGGGGTCTTCGATGCCACCTGCGAGAACCATTATCCATCAGGCACAGCTGCTGCATCCATCGCCAAGCTACTTGGTACCAGTGCTTGATAGGAGAATAGAAACCGCTTAACCTGATAATAACACAATTATTTTGTCGGTTTCCCGTGCAGTTTTCCGCATCCATAAAAAATCTAGGCGTCGTTACCCATTTGTAATACAGTATCAATGGAACGAGCGAAAGCCGGTCTCGCCACATAAGGAATGGCAAAATCATGACATGTTTCCTTGCCGGGGATATTGGTGGTACCAAAACCATTCTGCGATTGGTGAAACCAACCTCCAATGGAGAATTGCAAACCACCGCAGAAGAGGTTTATCCCAGCCGGCCATATCCCGATTTGGTCCCCATCGTCCAAAAATTTCTCCAATCCGTACGTACAACCGACAACGCTACCCCGCAGCCAGCCGCCGCTTGCTTGGCGATCGCGGGTCCAGTGGTGCCGGTGGGGGATACCCAAAAATCCACCCTCACCAATTTGCAGTGGGAACTTACCGGAGACCGACTGCAACAGGAACTCGACATTGCCACCGTAGAACTCATCAACGACTTCGCCGCCATTGGGTACGGAGTTTTGGGGTTGACAAATGACGACGTTCATGCATTGCAAGCTTTACCATCGCGATCGGATGCCCCCATCGCCGTTATTGGCGCTGGAACTGGCTTGGGAGAGGGATTTTTAATTCCCCACGGGGATACCTACCAAGTGTTTCCCTCCGAAGGGGGTCACGCCGATTTTGCTCCTCGTTCGCAAATTGAAGACTGGTTGCGCGAAGACATCCAATCCCGCCATAACATTCGCCGGGTTTCCGTAGAACGGGTAGTTTCCGGTCAGGGGATTGTCGCCATTTATCGTTTTTTATTAGAAAGCAGCCAGCAGCCAGGCAACGCCGCCGATTTGCTAGAAAGCGACGACCCCGCCGCCGCCATTTCTGCGATCGCATTAGGCAAGCAACAAAGCGATCGTGCTACCAGCGACTTATGCCGGCAAACCATGCGTTTGTTCATCTCCACCTACGGCAGCGAAGCCGGAAACCTAGCCTTAAAATTGCTCCCCTACGGCGGCTTGTATATCGCCGGTGGCATTGCCGCCAAAATCATTCCCCTGCTAGAAAACGACAATCGCTTTCTGGATGCCTTTCTCGATAAAGGTCGCGTCCGTCCCTTGCTAGAAAACATTCCCGTTTATATTATTACCAATCCCAAAGTAGGATTGCTAGGAGCTGCCATTCGCGCAACCCAGTTGTTTTAAACTAGAATGGGGTTGGTAGGAAAATTTCCAAAACCAACCTCAACCAACCATCGCAGCCATTTAATTATCAGTTTCGCCTATGGCAGGTCACAGTAAGTGGGCAAATATAAAACACCGCAAAGCCAGAGCTGACGCTCAAAAAGGGAAACAATTTACCAAACTTTCCCGTAATATTATTGTCGCCGCCAGAAACGGCGTTCCCGACCCAGAAGCCAACTTTCAGCTGCGCCAGGCGATCGAAAAAGCCAAATCCATGGGATTGCCCAATGATAATATCGAAAAAGCGATCGCTAAAGGCTGCGGCAATCTGGAAGGGGAACAAGATTCCCTGGAGTCCATGCGTTACGAAGGATATGGACCCGGTGGTGTCGCCGTTCTCATCGAAGCCGTCACCGACAACCGCAACCGAACCGCCGCCGATTTGCGCGCTGCCTTCAGCAAAAACGGTGGCAACCTAGGAGAAACCGGTTGCGTTAGCTGGATGTTCGACCAAAAAGGAGTCGTCAGCATCGAAGGAGAAATCCAAGACGAAGAAGCCTTGCTAGAAGCCTCCCTCGAAGGCGGTGCCGAATCCTACGAAATCTTCTCCGACGCTGACAATCCCGGCGCAGAAGTCTACACCGAAGTAGAAAATTTAGAATCCCTCAACCAAGCCTTACGCGATCGCGGTTATAACGTAACCGGGGCCGAACCACGTTGGATCGCCAACCATACCGTAGAAGTCAACGAACCCGACCAAGCGCGTTTAACCCTAAAACTCATGGATGCGCTGGATGAGTTGGACGACGTGCAAAACGTCACCGCCAACTTTGAAATTCCCAACGATATCTTGGTAGCGGCTGGCTAACTCACGCGCCATCGATCCTTGTTTGCAAATCTGCCTCTATTTCTATATGTCCGCATTTCACCTGCAATCGGCGTACCAACCCACCGGCGACCAACCCCAAGCCATCAATCAACTGGTTCAAGGCATCGAAGACCAACGCCGCTATCAAACCCTGCTAGGGGCCACGGGAACCGGCAAAACCTTTGTCATGGCCAACGTCATCGAAAAAGTAGGCAAACCCACCTTACTTTTGGCCCATAACAAAACCCTAGCGGCGCAGTTGTGTAACGAATTGCGGCAATATTTCTCCGACAACGCGGTGGAATATTTCATCAGCTACTACGACTACTATCAGCCAGAAGCCTACATCCCCGTCACCGACACCTACATCGAAAAAAGCGCTTCTATCAACGACGAAATTGATATGTTGCGCCACTCCGCCACCCGGTCTTTATTCGAACGGCGGGATGTTATCGTGGTCGCTTCCATCAGTTGCATCTACGGCTTGGGGATTCCGTCGGAATATCTCAGAGCTTCTGTTCGGTTGCAGGTGGGAATGGAACGGGACCAGCGGCAGCTACTGCGGGATTTGGCGAAAATTCAATATTCCCGCAACGATACGGAATTGCAGCGGGGTCGGTTTCGCGTCAAAGGCGACGTTTTGGAAATTGGCCCCGCCTACGAAGATAGAATTGTCCGGGTGGAATTTTTTGGCGATGAAATAGACGCCATTCGGTATATCGACCCGGTTACCGGCAAAACTACCAACAGCTTGCAGGGAATTAATATTTATCCCGCCACCCACTTTGTTACTCCAGAAGAACAGTTGGACCAAGCCTGTCAATCCATCGAGGCAGAATTAGAAGAAAGGGTGGCAGAACTAGAAAACCAGGGAAAGCTGGTAGAGGCGCAGCGTTTGAAGCAGCGAACCCGCTACGATTTGGAAATGTTACGGGAAGTGGGATTTTGTCAGGGAGTGGAAAACTATTCCCGCCACTTGGCAAGGCGCAATCCCGGCGACCCTCCGGAGTGTTTGGTGGATTATTTTCCCGATGATTGGCTTTTGTTTGTAGACGAATCCCACGTGACGGTACCGCAGTTGCGGGGAATGTACAACGGCGACCAATCCCGCAAGCGGGTGTTGGTGGAACACGGATTTCGCTTACCCAGTGCCGCTGACAACCGACCCCTACGCGCCGAGGAATTTTGGCAAAAGGTGAACCAGTGTATTTTTGTCTCGGCTACGCCTGGGGATTGGGAAGTGGAACAATCCGGCGGCGAAGTGGTGGAACAGATTATTCGACCAACTGGTGTGGTGGATCCGGAGATTGCGGTTCGACCGACTGAGGGTCAGGTAGACGATTTGTATGGGGAAATTCAAGAACGCGCTTCCCGTTCCGAACGGGTTTTGGTGACGACGCTGACCAAGCGTATGGCGGAGGATTTAACGGAGTATTTGCAGGAACATCAGGTTCGGGTGCGCTACATGCATTCGGAAATTAATGCGATTGAGCGTATTGAGATTTTGCGGGATTTGCGTCAGGGAACGTTTGATGTGTTGGTGGGGGTGAATTTGTTGCGGGAAGGGTTGGATTTGCCGGAGGTGTCGCTGGTGGCGATTTTGGATGCGGATAAGGAAGGTTTTTTGCGTGCGGAACGTTCTCTGATTCAGACAATTGGCAGAGCGGCGCGTCATGTGAACGGTCAGGCGATTATGTATGCGGATACGATGACGGAAAGTATGGAAAAAGCGATCGCGGAGACGGAACGCCGTCGGAAAATTCAGTTAGAATACAATCGCCAGCACAATATTACGCCGCAACCGATTGAGAAGAAATCGGATAATTCGATTTTGGCGTTTTTGGAAGTTAGCCGTCGCTTGCAGCAAGGTTCGGAGGAGGTTTCTCCAGCGGAGACGGATGAGGTTCCGTTGGAGGAGATTCCCAATCTTATCGACCAGTTGCAGGAACAAATGAATACGGCGGCGCAGGATTTGGCGTTTGAGAAGGCGGCTGAGTTACGCGATCGCATTCAAACGTTACGGGATAAGCTATTGGGAAGATAGTATGGCTGGTTGTTTCTATTAAACCACAAAAGTTTTCATAGCTGCAAAACCAAAAAATCCTGGCTGTCAGGCAACAACCAGGATGGGAGAAGATGAAAAATTGATAATCGATTTTTGCACAACTAACTAATCGCCGGTTTTGTGGAAATTAACCACGAGTGATTGACAAGTTGTACAGAGCCACGTCATCGTTGCTATGGGGGATTACGCGCAACCCATAAATGCCGCTATCGAGAGACTCGCTAATGACAGCATTGTCTTTATATTCAATGGCTGCCTCCCGACCAGGAGAACCCACGCTTAAAGCTACATTTCCAATTTCATCCAACGTTACACTCTGATTTCCAATAGATATAGCATTGGAACCATCCGCTTGTTGGTCAATGCTTGCACCATATAAAGACATTAAAGAATCACCAGTAAGATCCTGCTGGCGGATTGTTACATCGCTGCTTTCCGGAATGCTAAAAAGATAGTAGCGAGTTTCTCCTTCTGGACCACTGACAATATTGCTTTCTCCAACGCCTGTGTCAATGGAACCGAAATTCGTTACATTGGAAATGTTTGTGAAGGACTGAAGATCGTTCAGTAAAGCGTCCACGCGATCGCTACTCGTATCAAATCCCTCTACCTCCAAGAAATTTTCAATCTCATCATAATTATAATTTGCATCCTCCAATACAGATGTGGTGTTGAGGAGATTTCGTGGTTCGCGGCTGAGACTTCCTGTAGATTCCGGATTCACAAAATCATCGACGGAAATTTCCGAGTTGTCAACATTGCTTAAAACAGCTAGCTGTTGACCGCTATTGGCAAGGGAAATGGTTGTATCTTCCCCAGCAGCAGCCACCTGTAGGTCGCTGAAGGATACGCCGTCTGGTAGCGAAATTTTGTCGGTACCAGATTCAAAATCGGTGATGGTGTCGGTTCCCGACTGAAGTGACAAAGCAAATTCATCGCTACCGCCTTCACCGGTGAGTGTATCAAATCCGATATCGCCGTGGAGGGTATCGTTACCATCGCCGCCGTTGAGTTCATCTTCGTTTTGACCGCCGTGTAGTAAGTCGTTGCCTATGCCACCGCTGACAATATCGTTGCCTACATTGCCAAACAGGAAGTCATCGCCACTGCCTCCTTCTACGCTGTCGTTGTCTTTACCAGCGACAAGACTATCGGAACCACCGTTGCCGTTGAGTTGGTCTATACCTACGTTGCCGAAGTAAAGGCGACTTTCGTCGTTATCGATAACCGTGTCGTTGCCTCCCTGAAGTGCGATCGCATCTTGCGATGGTGAATTTTTCAGTTGCAGGAGTTCGCCATTAGGCAGTTGGTTAAAGGTAATGGTATTGCTAGCATCTGTTGCCAAGGCAGTATCAAACCCTTCTGGACCACCGGTTGTGATGTCTAGAACCATATTTTCAATCTCCTTTGGACTTGTATATTGTAAGAAAACGGTTAACTGAGTACAGGCAATAAGAAAAATCCAATCGCCTCTATTGGTCTCTCTTGGTTGGGGAGGTTTTTTTTACGGGAATTGGCAGGAAATTTAACAAAAGTTTATATTTAAGCGATCTTACGGAAGGATGGCAGGAAAATTTTTATCTAGGTTTGCTTTTACGTAAAAATACGGATAAGTGTGATTGATGAAATAAATAGAGAATATGAGTTTTACTTTGGTAGGTTTCGGATGGTTTTTTTCTACAAATATTTACAATCACATGGAAAATCGTAGTAGGGTGGGTAAAGCGATGGTCCGAAGGACCGGGGCCTTTAGCACCATCGCTAAAGTTTCTAATTTTGAAGTTAATTTAGCCATAGTTTGCTCACTATTTTAGACTAGACGCCTTAGTTGGGTGGACATTACCCTACTTCCTCCTCTTTGGCATGGATTGCTTTAGATGCAACAAGAAAATCCTGGCTGCTAAGCAACAACCAGGATCGAAAGCAAAGGATTTGGTTCCTTCACCAGTTCGCAAAACCATCGGGAGTTATTGCGTTACGAGATTTCGCTGGCTATGCTACAATCTCAACAAGTCCGTTGGGCGGTGTGAGCAACGATGCTGAATTTAAGCTCAGATCGTAGGATATATCACCGTCGCTGTTTTCAAAGAATCTTGAGTCGGGGAAAATTTGCAGCAGATAGCTTCCAGGAGCAAATTTTAAACCACCAATGTCAATATCGGACCCTCGATCGTCAATATCCCGGGAACTATCGACGATTTCGTCATTGGTGAAATTACCATCCCCATTGAAATCGGCAAACACAGCATAATCCAAATCTTTTTCGGGAAGATTCAGACCATTAGGAATTTGACCGTCATCAAGTTCGATATTCACTTGAGCGCCATCAGCAGCCAATAATGAATCGGTGGAGGCAATATTCAAACGATAGTAATCCGCTGGGTTAGAAACACCGACAGAACCTTCAAAATCATAGGAATCAGAAATAAATCCCATCGAACCGTCACCGATAGAAACATCAACCACTTGGGTGGGATTCGCAATTCCAGGGGAAGTTGGTGTGGTAGAGACTTCTCCAATGAAATCATCCCCTGAGATGGCGGAACTTGCTACCCCGTTGATGGCGGCGAGGAGTTCTCCGCTACTCGCCAGGAAAATGCCAGTACTTCCGTTTTCGAGGGGAACAATTTCTACATCGCTGATGGATATATTTTCTGGCAATTCAATTTGGTCTATGCCATCTTCAAAATCGGCGATGATGTCAGATCCTGATTCGTCTGATAGAGTGAAAACATCGTAGTTGCTGCCACCGATGAGAACATCCGATCCGGCGTTGCCAGTGAGCGTATCAAATCCCAAATCGCCGTAGAGGGTATCGTCGCCATCGCCGCCACGGAGGGAATCGTCGTCTTGACCGCCGCGTATCAAATCGTTTCCTGTATACCCTCTCAGAAGATCCTGACCTGTGTTTCCGAACAGGAAGTCGTTGCCTTCGTTGCCGTGGAGGAAATCAAAGTCCTGTCCGCCAACGAGGGTATCCGAACCCCCTCGACCGCTCATGCGATCGCTTCCCATATTACCATAGTAGAGGCGACCTTCGTTGCCATCCAAAACTTCGTCGTCTCCTCCCAAAAGCAGGATCGCATCTGCTAAGGGAGAGCTTTGCAACTGAGAGTGTTGCGTATTGCTCGATGGATCGAAAATAATCGAGTCGTTTCCGTTGGTAGCTAAGGCTTCATCGTATCCTGAAGCGCCGCTAATTATAACGTCTAGAACCATATTTTTCTTCTCCGCTAGAAATGTAAAGCAATGAGAGGCATGGAATCGCCTCTAACAGTTTCTCTGTTTCTAACAATGGTTTTTACGGAGATAAAAAGATTTTTTATAAAAATTTACATATTAAGTGATTTAACGCAAGATATTGGATCGATATTTTTGAAAAACTCTTTATATTCCCGGAAAAATACGGTTGCCTTTTTAAGGTTTTTGTAGTATGAAACCGTTTGCATAGAAGTCGGTCTTCCTCAAATTCCCAGCTTTCGCCGTTCTCAGTAGGTTTGAGGAACTACAGGGGATTATCCCCAATTTGACAATGAGTCAGAATTCATGTGGTATGCTCGGCATACAGGAGATTTTCATATCACCACGAAGCTGAATGCAAAGGACGCAAAGGTTTTTTTTGGTAGCTGGAAAACAGCAAAGTTCTGGCTGTCAGTGTCAGGGAAAAACCAGGATGGGAGCAGATTCTGTACCACTTTTCTTTTACGGGGATGAAGAAAATGTAATTACTTATGGCATTAAGGTCACAAAGCGCCTGTGGCTAATAAATTGCCCCTACACAATGGCATTGTAAACAATCATATAAAAATACTATAGTTCGGTATAAGGTTTAGCCTAAAAGCAGGGCCATTCGCGAATGGCCCCTATTGGAAAACGTTGTTATCAAAAAGAAACCATGCTGCAAGTGGGCGAAGTTGCGCGTCGTTTGGGTTTGAACCCACAAACGATTTATTTTTACGAACGAATTGGTTTAATTCCAGCACCCCAGCGTACGGAAGCTGGCTATCGACTTTTTGACGAATCCGATATAGAACGCTTGCATTTTATCGTACGTGCCAAATCTTTGGGGCTGCGTTTGGAGGAAATTAAAGAAATTTTAGCACTCAAAGACGGGCGATCGCTAACTTGTCAAGCCCTTTATAAAAGACTCAATCGCAAAGTTCGGGATATCGAAGAAAATATTCGACAGTTGCAGGCATTGCGCGACGATTTATTGCCGCTGTTGGAACGGTGTCAAGCCAATCTCGAACACAATCCCCATCGCGAATGTGTGGTTTTGGAAGCACGACCAAAAGAAGCGAACGAATCCGACGAATAGTGCTTGACCTTATACCTGGGTATAAGGATTAAGCTTGAGGGGAGATTGTGAAAGCTAGCTGTTGCAAGCAATAGCAAGGAGAAATGCGACTATGAGTCATATAAAAGTTGAAGTTTTGGGAACTGGTTGTCAAAAGTGCCGACAACTGGAAAGTAACGCCAAAGAAGCGATCGCCGCTTTAAATATAGACGCAGAGATAACACACATTACCGACCCCATGCAAATCGCCGAACGCGGCGTTATGAAAACACCAGCTTTGGTGGTTAACGGTAAAGTCGTAAGTCAGGGAAAAGTGTGGCGTTCTGAAGACATCCAGCCCCATTTAAATAGCTAAAGTATGGATAGCGGTTCCTATTAGGGCAAGCACAGGGGCTTGCCCCGATATCGCACTAAGGAAAGAGAAGGAGTATATATTATGCAAATATCGCCCTTTTGGCGACAGCAGTGGAGGCCTCTAACTCTCATTGTTACTATCTTTCTACTTTGCTTTTACTTACCCGTAGAAAGCTTGCAAAATTTCCCACGTTTGGAAAATGCCTTTTGGGAAGCACTTTATCTGGTACGGTGGTATGCTAGAGAACACGTCCTTTTGTGTTTGATTCCAGCTTTTTTTATTGCTGGCGCGATCGCCGTTTTCCTCGGTCAAAACTCAGTCATCAAATATTTGGGGTCTAAAGCCAATCCCTTCCTAGCCTACGGCGTTGCCTCCGTATCCGGTATAATTTTAGCTGTGTGTTCCTGTACGGTTTTGCCCTTATTTGCCGGAATTTACCGTATGGGGGCAGGATTGGGGGCAGCCACAACATTTCTGTATTCGGGACCAGCAATTAACATTCTTGCCATCACCCTCACCACGCGAATTTTGGGACTGCAACTGGGCATTGCCCGCGCCGTTGGCGCTATTGTATTTAGCATTGTTATTGGTGTTGCCATGCAGTTTATTTTCCGCCAAGAGGAACAAGAAAAAGCCGACAAGGAAATGGTCTTGCCAGATGAAGAAACCACGCGACCTCTGTGGCAAAACGCTCTATTTCTTGCTGTGTTGGTAGGCATTTTGGTTTTTGCCAACTGGGCATCCCCAGAGGCAACTTCTGGGGTTTGGTATGCGATTTACGAAGCCAAATGGGTTGTCACTGGTGTTTTGGGCGTGGCGTTGGCTGCGATTCTGGTGGCTTGGTTTGGTTTGGCTGCTGGCAAAGTGATTTTAATAGCAGGTGTAACGGCAGTTTTGGCGTTTCAATTTGGCGAAAATCCCTTGGTTCCTTTTGGATTTGCCGTTTTGGGATTGTCTTGGTTAACCAGTACCAATCGCGATGAAACTGGCGAATGGTTTGAATCGAGTTGGGATAATGCCAAGCAAATTTTGCCGCTGTTGCTGGTGGGAATTTTTGTGGCTGGGATGTTGTTAGGTCGCCCCAGTGGAGAAGGTTTGATTCCTTCAGAATGGATTGTGACGGCTGTGGGCAGCAATTCCTTGTTTGCCAATTTCTTTGCCGCGATCGCTGGGGCGTTCATGTATTTTGCTACACTAACAGAAATCCCCATTTTGCAGGGATTGCTGGGCAATGGCATGGCATCGGGACCAGCGTTGGCGTTGTTGCTGGCTGGACCCGCATTATCGCTACCCAATATGCTGGTAATTCGCAGCGTTATCGGTACGAAGAAAACCATGGTATTTGTTTTGTTGGTGGTGGGAATGGCTACTGCTAGCGGTTTTATCTATGGAAGCCTTGCCGAATAAAGCAGCCAATCATTCCCAAAATTTTGCCAGTTTGCTCAACTACTTGGAATCTTTATCAATTTGTAAGACTGCCATAAATGCCTCTTGCGGTACTTCCACGGTTCCCACCGATTTCATTCGTTTCTTGCCTTTGGCTTGTTTTTGTAGAAGTTTGCGTTTGCGACTGACATCCCCACCGTAACATTTGGCAAGCACATCTTTACGCAAGGGAGGAATGTGTTCGCTGGCGATGATGCGGCTGCCGATGGAAGCTTGTACTGGTACTTTAAACTGTTGCCTAGGAATGAGTTCTTTCAGTTTTTCCACCATGGCTTTGCCTACATAGTAAGCTTTATCCCGGTGAACAATCATCGCCAAAGCATCCACGCGATCATGGTTGACGAGAATATCTAAGCGTACCAACTGGCCTTCCCGGTAGCCCATGGGCATATATTCCATACTTGCATAACCCCGGGTGCGAGATTTCATTTGGTCGAAAAAGTCGGTGACCACTTCCGCTAGGGGCAAATCGTAGACCAGCTGGGTACGTTGCGGCGTTAAATATTTCATATCTTTAAACTCACCCCGACGACCCTGACACAATTCCATTAGCGGACCGACATAGGTTTCCGGTAAAATAATTTCCAGGCGCACAAAGGGTTCGGCAATAGCTTTGCGATCGCTGGGGTCGGGTAACAAGCTGGGATTATCGATTTCCAAGATTTCATCGTCGTTGGTGGTGACGCGGTAGACCACAGCCGGGGCAGTGGTAATCAAATCTAGGTCGTATTCCCGTTCCAGACGTTCCTGCACGATTTCCATGTGCAGCAATCCCAAAAAGCCGCAGCGGAAGCCCAACCCCATGGCGCTGGAGTTTTCTGGTTCAAAAGAGAGGGCAGAATCGTTGAGCTTCAAGCGTTCCAGGGCTTCTTTCAGTTCCGAATACTGGTCGGCTTCGATGGGAAACAGACCGCAGAAAACCATGGGTTTGGCTTCTTGGTAGCCAGGCAAGGGATGGGGGGCACCTTCTTTACCAGCTAAGGTGATGGTATCGCCCACACGAGCATCTTCTACCGCTTTGATGGCGGCGGAGAGATAGCCTACTTCCCCGGCGTGGAGTTGGTCAACGGGTTTTTGATTGGGAGAGAGAACGCCAATTTCATCAATTTCGTATTCTTTCCCACTAGCCATGAGTTTAATGCGATCGCCGCTTTTGACCACACCATCCATGACCCGGAAATAGACAACAACACCGCGATAGAGGTCGTAATAGCTATCAAAAATCAGTGCCCGTAGGGGCTTATCCATGTTATCCGGTGGCGGTGGCACCTGGGCTACCATGGCTTCTAAAATTTCTTCAATGCCGATGCCTTCTTTGGCGGAAGCGAGGATAGCATTGCTGCAATCTAAACCCACAATTTCCTCAATTTCGTTTTTGACCCGTTCTGGTTCCGCGCCTGGTAGGTCAATTTTATTAAGAACTGGGATAATTTCTAAGTCGTGTTCCAAAGCCAAATACACATTGGCGAGGGTTTGCGCTTCCACCCCTTGTGAGGCATCTACCACCAGCAATGCGCCTTCACAAGCAGCCAGCGATCGCGATACTTCGTAGGAGAAGTCCACGTGACCCGGCGTATCAATTAAATTGAGAATATATTGATGGCCATCCTTAGCATTATAATTCATGCGGGCCGCTTGCAGCTTGATGGTAATGCCGCGTTCCCGCTCTAGCTCCATGGTATCCAAAAATTGGTCCTTCATTTGGCGCTCTGTTACTGTATCGGTATTCAGCAACAGGCGATCGGCAAGCGTGGATTTGCCGTGGTCAATGTGGGCAATAATGGAAAAGTTACGAATTCGAGATACGGGAACGTCTGTCATAAGAGTATTTTTAGGGAATCTAGACTATAGTTTGTATTTTAATGGTTTTCTGGCTAGCTGGGAGATTCTTCTAGCCACATTTGGCTCAGCAATTTCTATTTAGACTTGCCAGAGGCAATTTGTTTGATGAAGTTGCCGACCAACGGTAGCTGTTCTACCACCAATTTCGCCAGTTCGATAAAATTCTTTTCCAAGAGCCTGTCATCTTGTCGCAACTGCAGAACACCAACCAACAGCACAAACAATATACCAGCTACCACCGTGAGGACAAAGGCTAGGAAGGGCAGGTTGCCAGCGGTAACATTGATGGTCATAACGACCGTAACAAATAAAAAGACATAGAACAATCCATTTGCCCAGGCACTTTTGGCACGAACTGGCGGCTGGTGGGTTTTGGAAGCATCTGGCTGTTCGCCTTCATTGTACACCCCAGCGGCTTTGGCGTTTTCTTTAATTTTTCCTTGATTGACACCAACTCCGAAGTTGCCATTTTGGTTGGTGTCTCCTCGATTTTGGCTCATGGTGTGGTTTTGGTTACAAACGTCTGTATTTATGGTAATGCTTGTGGGAGCTAATTGTGGTAGCTGGGAAATGTCGTCATGGTTGGCAATAGCTATTTGGGCATGGGATACGTTGTAAGTTATGCCCAGAACCTCGCTTTTCAGGTCAATTCACGATCGCTAGCAGGTGGTGCGATAATTTGCTGGATTTCTTCTACGATTAATTGACGATTTCAGCAATTTCTGCCCAGGGGAAATTACGGTTGAATAAATTGAAGATAACTTTCCTCTGGTTTTCTAATCTCCCTTCAGCTTTTATTTTTTTTGCAAAACGAGTTTTCCTTAAGTCGTTGTATCAGCTCAGAGTTGAGTATGGAAGTATAGGGTTGTGCTTCCCTTTAGGTGAAGTTTTAGCTGCGGCTGGGAGATGACGACTGCTTGCCACAGTTGTTGGGGATGGTGGCGGCGTAGGAAGATGAAGATTTCGGAAAGTAGACGCGCGTAAATTTGGTTTTTGAATTGAACCTCGATGAAGTAGATGGGAGAATCGATGGCGTTGTCTTTGGGGAGAAAGGCACCATCCATGCGAAAGGCGACTTCTTTGACTTCGATGGCGTCGAATCTATAGTTCTCGGCTTGACTGGCTGAACCAATCATTTCAAAGAAACTTTCGGGGAATTGTTGAAATAATTGGTAAAATGAATGGTCGGTTTTCATGGGATTGGTTGAAACGGATTTTTTTATGGGGGCGCGATCGCTTCTTTTTTGCTAGTATGTTTATAAGCGATCGCGCTATTTTTCTGTAATGGTCAAATCTAGAAAATATGATAA